>PMDM01000465.1 GCA_003155565.1 Methylococcaceae bacterium
ACAGTTACAACGCGTGCAACACCCTTAAGAAAATTGGAGTCGAATTTTATGATTTGGCCGGTTTTTGCGGCATACGTGGTTAGTATGCTCAGCCCTGATATTGATAAATCTCGTAACTGTCCCGGGTATCCTGAATGTGGCCAACTTGGGTATATGGAAAGCGTTCCCTCTTTTGCAATTCGCGATACTGTTCGTCGCCCGAATAATTCGCAACGGCGGTTATTCTGTCCAGACTGGGCGGGAGCTAAAGGGCTTTCGCAATGGGTGCAATGTTTATTTANNAAAAACAGTGTCGCCGCGCTGTAGCAGAAGCAGGTCTAAAATTTTCCTTGCTATACCGATAGGCATTGGTGCAATCAGTCGTTGACGATCTGGGTTTGCTATACGGCGCTTCGTATGCTGGGCGTTTATGTGCGGGTGTATTACGTGAAAGCAGCATCTCATCGTATTTTCTGCGTCTTTGCGGATCGCTGAGGGTAGCATAAGCTTGATTTATCAATACAGCAGATTCATGATCTCCACCTCGATCTGGATGCACATTAAGTTTTGTCATTAGGCTGCGATAGCTCGCCTTGATGATTTCGGTGGGTGCCTCAGGTTGCACATGCAATATGCGGTAGTAATTACGTCGATTGTTCATGATGTTGCTAAAGCGGAAAATAAAATTAAGTTTAGAGCAATATATACGAGTTTCATACGGTGGAATACCTACGCTATTCCACCCTACCTTGATAAAATAGCATCAAATTTGGAGAAATAACCATGCTATTCAAAACAATTATTAAGACAGTCGTACTGGCATTACTGGTAATACCCNNACCAATATTTTTCGGGCAAGTCTATTGAAGAATCCAATAACATCATTGAGCTGGATGCGCCAATCCGGGCTGAAGACCCTGCTCTTGTGCCATTAAAAATCAATTCCAAAATTAAGCAAACGAACGACAGCTATATCAAAAAAATCTTAGTTCTAGTCGATAAAAACCCCTTCCCTTTCGTCGGCGAATTTGAATTCAGCCCACACACCGGTAAGGCCGATCTTGCTATGCGTATTCGCGTCAACACCTATAGCTATATTCGCGCTATTGCCGAAATGAATGACGGCAAATTATTTATGTCGAAGAAATACGTTAAAGCCAGCGGCGGTTGTTCCGCGCCTGTGGGTGCAGACCTTGATGCAGCGATGCTGCGTCTGGGTAAAATGAAATTCCGCTTGGATGAAGGGGTAAAAACCAAAGAACCCACCTTGGTACAGCTATTGATTAGTCACCCCAATCTAAGCGGTATGCAAATGGATCAAGTGTCACGGTTCATCAAAAAATCCCACTTCGTTGAACAAATGAAAATATCTTTTAACGATAAGCCAATCCTGACCGCAAAAACCGATATCGCCATCAGTTCCGACCCCAACTTCCGGTTTTACTTTGTTCCAGAAGAGGCCGGTACTTTAAAAGCCGAGATTACCGATACCTCCTGCGAAAGCCCAACAGCACGGGATGTCTGCAAAAAAGGCAATACTTATACGGAAACTTATGCTATTAATCCTTGATGTTTGAATTGTTACCATTGCTCAATACAAGTAAGGTGCAATAGCGCAGCTTACTGCTGCTTACAGATTGCACCTTATTACGTTTACCTTATGATTAAGCTCCTGCTTATTTTTTTATCCTTTTGCTCAATGGCTTCATTTGCTTATGCAGATGAAGACAATACACAACAACTGGAAGAAGTGGTTGTCTACGGCACTGGCATCAAACAGGCGACAGCTAAATCAGCCAGACCAGTGACGATATTGTCTGGCGAGGAATTACGCACAAAAGTCGGACAAACGATTGGCGATACCTTAAGCAAGGAATTGGGCATAACCAGCCAATCGTTCGGCGCTGGCGTGGGCGCTCCAGTCATTCGTGGACAATCAGGCCCGCGTGTACGTGTGCTGCAAAACAGTTTGGGCAATAATGATGTGTCTTCCTTAAGCCCTGATCATGCCAATGGCGTTGACCCTATCATAGCAGAACGGGTGGAAGTGTTACGCGGCCCATCCACCCTGCTTTATGGCAATGGTGCCATCGGCGGAATAGTTAACGTTATCGACAACCGCATTCCTGAGCAAATGCCCGACAAACTCATTGGCGGCGCTGGTGAGCAGCGTTTTGATTCTGTGACTAATGAAACATCTAGCGCCGTTAAGTTAGAAGGCGGCAAAAACGGGCTTGCTTATCATGTCGATGGTTTTTACCGCGACCAAAATAATACCCATATAGGCGGTAGACCAATTGACGAAGCCGCCGTTCGCTCTGTTGATCCTAGCTTTATCAACGCTCCTGTTCTGGACAATCCTGAAGGCCTGATTAATGGCTCTCAAGCACGAACACGCGGCGGTTCGGTCGGAGTTGCCAAGATTGGTGATGCAGGGCTTGTAGGCGTTGCCATCAACAGCCTGGAAAAACTGTATGGCATTCCACCCGATGGCAAAAGCAATGATCGTGTCACCGTTGACCTGCGCCAAACCAAATACGATTTTAAAAGCCAACTCAATAAACCTTTCGCTTGGGCTGAAGAACTCCGCATGAAGTTTGGCTATACCGACTATAAACACGTTGAGCTTGATAATGGCACTCCGGCAACCACTTTCTTAAACAAATCCTACGAAAGCCGTTTGGAACTGGAACATCAGCCAATTGGTATCGTTAAAGGGACAGTGGGCTTCCAATCAGTCAACAGCGTATTTTCCGCAATAGGTGCAGAGGCGTTGGTGCCTAAATCTGATATTGATTCCTATGCTTTATTTGCGGTGGAATCGTTTACCATCGGTGCATTAACTTACGATTTTGGCGCAAGAGGTGAATGGCAAACGATTAGCCCGGAAAACCGCAGCAGTTTCACGTATCTGCCAATCAGCGGCTCGGCCTCCGCATTGTGGAAAATTAACGAGCAACACCAAATCAGCTTAAGTCTAACCCACTCACAAAGGTCACCACAGATACAAGAATTGCTGTCTAAAGGCGTTCATGAAGCCACGCATAGTTATGAAATAGGCAATAGCTCGCTCAATAAAGAGCTGTCCAATAACCTGGATCTAGGCTATCGCTTTAATTCTACATGGATGACGGCAGAAATTAACCTGTTCCATAACTGGTCTAGTGACTACATTTACCAGCAGCGTAGCCGCGATGTTTTTAATGAGGATGATGGAACACGCGGAGCAAGTTGCCCGGTCGATGCCGCCTGTCTGCCTATTTTAGAAAGCCGTCAAGCTGATGCCACTTTCAAAGGCTTTGAAGCGCAAACTATTTTCCCTTTGATGCAAAACAGTTATGGCGCAATCGACCTGACCTTATTCGGGGATTACACCCGTGGTACATTTGACCGGGGCGGCGATGTCCCCCGTATGCCGCCTTTACGTTATGGCTTGCAACTGAGCTATGAGAAAGACGATTGGTCTACCAATGCACGATTGACGCGTGGCGAAGCACAAACCAACGCCGGTGTGAATGATACGAATACCGACAGTTATTTGTTGCTGAATATGGGCACTCAGTACCGGATAGCTGAACTTCATGACACTGAAATATTGCTGTTTGCCAAAGGCAAGAACCTGTTGAACGAAAATATCCGTAATTCAACATCGTACCTGCGTAACTTTGCGCCGGAGCCAGGGCGCAGCGCAGAACTCGGCTTACGTATCAGTTATTAACGCTTTAATTGCAAAAGTTGCAGGTCGTTATTAGGCTGGATGATTTTAGCTTATTTAGGGAAGCAGCAATACCAATCCCAAAATATTTATACATTTCAATTGGATAATTTATTTATCAGGGTTGACTACCTACCTTCATCCTTATAAGTATCCCTAATGGACAAGGAGCTTTAGAGGCTGCTTAATATCTGAAACGGTTCGTGCTGAACCTTTCAAAGCCCCCTCACTTTTCGATTAGGGTAAGCAAAGGAT
>PMDM01000296.1 GCA_003155565.1 Methylococcaceae bacterium
TTAACTGTAACCGAAATCGAAACCATGCAAAAGCAGGCCTTCGATGAAGCTTTTTCTCAAGGGAAAAACGAAGGTTTTCAACAGGGATTTGACCAAGGCTTCGCAGAAGGTTCGAAGAAAGGTTATGAAGAAAATATCGAGTTGTTGCATAAAAAAGCGGCTGAATTTATCAGGCTTATGGAATCTTTAAGTGAACCGTTTAAAAATCTTGATGAGGAAGTTGAAAGGGAATTGGTAAAACTTTCTATCGGTATTGCATCACAAATTATTCGCCGAGAAATCAAACTGGATCCTGGGCAGGTAATCGCAGCCGTAAGAGAAGCCATTAATATATTGCCGTTGTCATCGCAAAAGATCAATTTGTATTTACATCCAGAAGATGCCGAACTTGTCCGTTCTGTACTGTCCCTTGATGAAATGTCACCGTCTTGGAGTGTGATTGAAGATCCACTGATTACCCGTGGCGGATGTAAAGTCGATACCGATGTTTCCCACGTCAACGCAACTGTAGAAAATAGATTGGCAGCCGTTATTGCGACAACACTGGGTGGTGAACGGGAACGGGATAAACATTTGTGATCCCGAATGCAGATAGGTCTAAAAATTGGGTAAGCCAATTAAAGCCTTATTCCGATAGATTGGCGGAACCCACTGAGCTAATCGTTGAAGGCAAACTTTCCCGTATGGTGGGATTGACACTGGAAGCGGTCGGCTGCCGCGCGGCTATCGGCTCCCGTTGCCGGATCGAGACCAAAAACGGCAGGTCGATTGAGGCCGAAGTCGTCGGTTTTGCAGGAACACGCGTGTTCCTGATGCCCGCTGGTGAATTACATGGGCTTGAACCGGATTGTCGCGTCATTCCTCTGGGCAAAAATAGTTTGGCCAGGGTGGGGTTTGGCTTATTAGGCCGCGTCCTGGATGGAGCCGGTAATCCACTGGATGACAAAGGTCCCCTTAAAACAGAGACACAGATTTCACTTAATGGCACGCCCATCAACCCTTTATCCAGAAAACCCATCCGTGAACCATTAGACGTTGGAGTAAGGGCCATTAATTCCCTGCTGTGTGTAGGTCGGGGGCAACGGATGGGCCTATTTGCCGGTACCGGTGTTGGTAAAAGTATATTGTTGGGGATGATGACCAAATTTACCACTGCCGATGTTGTTGTGGTCGGGTTGATTGGGGAACGTGGCCGAGAAGTCAATGAGTTCGTGCTGAAGATACTCGGCGAAGACGGACTAAAAAGATCCGTAGTTGTTGCCACCCCTGCCGATTGCCCGCCAATGATGCGCGTACATGGGGCACTCCTCGCGACTAGCATTGCAGAATATTTTCGTGACCAAGGCCTTGATGTGTTGTTGCTGATGGATTCGTTGACNNTCGGTTTTTGCGAAATTGCCGCACCTAGTTGAACGTGCCGGTAATGCTAATGTAGGGGGAGGGTCTATCACCGCTTTCTATACGGTGTTAGCGGAAGGCGACGATAACAATGATCCAATTGCTGATGCCGCCCGTGGGGTGTTGGATGGCCACATTGTATTGTCCAGAAGCCTGGCTGAATCAGGGCATTTTCCGGCCATAGACATAGAGGCTTCAGTGAGCCGCGTCATGCCTGACATTGTTGATGCAGAACATTTGCAGATGGCACGGGATGTAAGACGGCTATATTCACTTTACCAGCAAAACCGGGATTTAATCAGTGTTGGTGCTTATCAGCCCGGATCTGACCGTCGAATTGACCAAGCCATTGAAAAAAACGCCGCCATTAAAGATTTTCTGCAACAGGATATGAATGAACCGGTTGATATAGGCCGTAGCCTACATGAGCTAGGGCTTTTGTTAAATATAGACAGGGCAGTTAACGCATGATGAAAAAATCACATCGTATTAAAACAATAGTTGATCTTAAAGCGGCACAAGAACAAGACAGCCTGGAAGCATTGGGGGCATCCCAGCAAAAACTGTTGGCCATGCAAACACAAGTGGAAAGTTTAAAGAAATACCGGCAGGAATATCAGGGTAGATTTAACCGACTGGGAAGTGCGGGTACAAATGTCGAACAACTGCTTGAATTCAGATCATTTATGGATAAGCTAGACAAGGCAATAATAGGGCAGGAACATTCTCTGGACTTATGCAAATCAGACCTAATAACTAAACGAAAAACCTGGGAAAGCATGCATCACCGAACCAAAGGCCTACAAAAAATTTACAATACTGCATTGACTGCAGAGATAAAGCAGGAAAGCAAATTCGAACAGTTGGAGCAGGACGAACGCGCATCCAGGTTAGGGAGAAATAACTCTGGAAACCTCAATAATGCCTAAGTTTGTCTTATAACTTCGAATATTTCAGGTGCAATGGGCGTTTTTGAAAGGCAGTTATTGTTATGAAATATTTTTCCGGTTTGCTAATGCCGGGCAAAGCTGACATGCTCGGTCCGTTTTTTTAGGAGTTCTCTTTCAATCTGTAGCATGTAGCCATGAATGGTATTTTCAAATGCCGGCGATATTTGGGTAAATTTGCAGCCTATCTTTTCCATTTTATTCAGGTTATTCGGATTAATTAAGAATTTGCTTCGGATTTCAAAAGAAATGGTAACTTCCTCCTTATCTTCAAGGATAAGTTTGCATTTTTCGAATTGGGTGCCAGGAACCAACAATTCTGATATGTCGTCGGAAGCATTAAGCACTGAGAAACCGCGAATACTGATGTCGTGTAGCTTAAGATTGACTGGATCCTGGCCTTTTAGTATCAGTTGGCAGCGACTGGCCGCTGAAACAGGTGCCTTCACCCGGTAGAACTCTCTTTGTTCCACCCAACGAATTGCTGCTGGAATAGGAACGGCAAATGCTGGAACTCCCTGATATTGGGTTTTCCTCATCTTTGTTGAGTCGAAAGCAACCATAGCGCCAAAATGCTCGGTTTTGAATAATACTTTTGGGCTATTAAGTACCTGTTCAATTAAATCTTCTTTGCAACAGTCGCAAATAAAAACATTATCTTTTTTATTAACCTCAAGTATTGTGGTGACAAATGAATTACCGCTCTGGCTAAGCCTTGCAGTAATCAGGCATTTATTCTTGAGTAAAACAGATAATTTACTAATTATCTTTGTTGGGCTGTGGATTAAAAAGTCAGATTGAAGTTCCATATTACAGACAACCAAATGTTTTTTTTGTTATTTAAGCCCCCTGTAGTTGCTCTACAACCACTGCGCCNNCTTTTGGTAGGATGGTTACAGGTAGTTAATGTGGGGTAAGCTATGAATTGGTTACCATTATAGATAAAAAGTCAAAGTGTGGGTAAATGAATCACCTTTGGCAACACCATCTGGCCCATAGGTATTTAAACCGCGTGTCTTTCCTTTTAAAATATCCAGTGAACGTTTGGCATGGTAGGCCAATAGTTCGATGCCGGCACCATTTTGTTCATTCAGAGTCCTGCATTCGGAACAGATAAGCTGAATTTGCGACCAAGTGTTTTTCGTTTCAGTCGTTGGCAGCTCTGCGGCTTCCGCCCGTTGAAAATATTCCTTAATTCCATCCTGATTATTAGGCAGCTTTTCAGTTGCTAAAATTTGGCCGCATTGCAAATTGAATTGTTCAAGTTGAACCACCAGCTGTTTTTTATTGGTGGTGATATTATCAATCAATTCAACCTGCGGCGATGCCTTTAATAGTTCGGCTTCCTGGACAAGTTCCTGATAAAGCTGCCTCGTTAACTGCAGCGTATTAAGGATCAGTTTTTCTGCGATTGGCCAAGTTTTTTCTATCATTTAAGTTAGGTCTTCTCGTTTTGAGGCATTAACTTTTCATGCTGAATCATTTTTTCCGCAATTCTTTCCGCATTAATCTGGTAACTTCCCTCAGCAAGGGCTTTCTTAACGGCTGCAACGCGATCAACATCAACGATAGTATCAGAAGAGGATGATTCAAAGGCTTTTTTTATTCCTTGCGCCGTGGCAGTAATTGCAATACTGTCGTTTTTTTCAGCTTGCCTTGTGGCCGCTTTATTTTCACTATCAATTCCAGTTGTTTGGGCTGTTTTGGTAGTAGGCGGAATATGTGTTCTGCCAGTTATTGATTCGATAGCCATGTCAATCTCCGTAATATGGTTTTATTGTATCTGTTATCGACATTGCAGCAAAAAACTTTAATTAAATATACTATACACGAAAATATTTTTTCTTTTAAGGGCTACATTTGATGATGTTTATCGTGCGCTTGTTACCCTGATGCCCGTAACTTGGTTTTTAGTGTCATCCTGACAACGAGACAAAAGTTGTTTGAACTACTATTATTATCGAGTATCCCTAAAAATTAAGTTACGGTCATATACGACAAGGTCATCACGAAAGTGACTTTTTGACAACACAAGAGCGTCCGTGCTGAGCCTGTCAAAGCACGGGTTTTTTAGAGACTACCTTAATATGCCTCAGTCCTGCATGTTTGGGCAGGACTCAACCTAACTTTCTTAGCTGTATTCAACCAGCACTTTAGAGGAATTTATGCTAGTTATTGTTGGCTATGTAGTTATTATTGGCGCAATCATGGGCGGTTTTATCGGGGGCGGTGGACATCCGGGTGTTCTTTTTCAACCCTTTGAATTTGTCATAATAATTGGTGCTGCTGTTGGCGCCTTTGTGTGCGGGAACTCATTACCCGTCATAAAAGCTACTCTTGCAGAAGCTACTGGCACATTAAAAGCGGCCAAGTCCAATAAAGCCTTTTATCTTGAGTTGTTACTGTCTTTTAATGCGCTCTCCAGCAAAATACGCAAAGAAGGCTTGTTATCATTGGAGGATATTATCGATGGCCCAGAAATAGAAACCATTTTCACACCCAGCATCATCAAGGATCATCATCTGTTAGAATTTATCCGTGACAATCTTCGGTTGATGGTTACCGGAATTGAGGCACCAGCATTGGAAGAACTGATGGATCAAGCACTTGAAACGCATCACGAAGATGGTCATGCCCCCATTAAGGCCATCAAGGGGCTTGCTGACGGTATGCCGGCTTTTGGGATTGTCGCCGCAGTGTTGGGGGTCGTGCATACGATGGAATCGGTTAGTTTACCGCCCGCCGAACTTGGCAAATTGATTGCGGCGGCTCTAGTGGGAACGTTTCTGGGTATTTTGCTTGCCTATGGTTTTATCTCGCCTGTTGCCAATGTCATGGAAGAACGGCTGGAAGGCGCGGGCAATGTGTATAAATGCGCCCAAAAAGGCTTGCTGTGTTGCGCTAAGGCTATATCACCCACCATGACTGCAGAATACATGCGGGCTATGATCCCTTCAAATTTGCGGCCCAGTTTTGCTGAATTGGACGAACAACTCAAAGCTAGCAAAAATAAATCTTAGATATGGCTGAACAACCGATTATCGTTAAAAAAGTAATAAAAAAGAAAGGCCATGCCCATCACGGAGGTGCGTGGAAATTAGCTTATGCTGATTTTGTTACTGCGATGATGGCTTTTTTTCTATTGATGTGGCTGTTAGGGTCAACTGACGAAGCAACCAAAAAAGGCATTTCTGAATATTTTCAAGATCCTTATGAAGCTTCAAAAATTGATAAGGGCAAGATTCCTACGCTTGATGAAATTGATCCCACCGAACAGGATAGGCAAAAAGAAAAAGATGACCAGAAGCAGCTTGAATCGCTAAAGATAAAAATTGAAAAAATGATTAAGATTAACGATCAACTATCTGATACCAAGGATCAAATCCAGTTGAGTACAACGCCGGAAGGTTTACGGATTCAGATCGTCGATGACAAAAAAATGCCCATGTTCAAATCAGCAAGCTCAGCAACCGAACCCCAGATCCGGTTAATCTTAAGGGCGCTGGCACCGGTTATTAACACATTACCCAATAAGATAACCATCAATGGACATACCGATTCAAAACCTTTTCCAGAAGTCCGTAAGCAATACACCAATTGGGAGCTTTCCAGCGACCGTGCCAATGCCGCCCGCTTTGAATTGAACCAAGGCGGACTTGCCGGAGAAAAAATACTCCGCGTTTCCGGGTTGGCAGACAGCATTCCTTATAATTCAAAAGATACCCTTGATCCAATGAACAGGCGGATTTCGATCATCGTTATGAATAGGAAAGCCGAGCAACAAATTCTGGAGGACGCGGGTAACAAATCCGCTCCTGCAAATAAGGTGGCACCTCAAGCAACGAAAGCGCCATTTGAGAATTCTGCAAACACTGAGAAGGCTCCAAAAACAGAGGTTGAAAAAGCAGGGCCTGAAGACGTGGAAGCAGACCATAAGGCCGCCACTGAATCAGCAAAAGAACCCGCAGATGAACCTGCCAATGCTGGGCACGCACCCAAAGCAGAGACAGAAAAAGCAGCACCTGAAGCCAATGCCGAAACTGCACCAGAAAAACATTAAATTGAACTTCAGCGCTGGAAGAACCCGCCTACATTCTCCATACCAACAACGTGGAATGATGACGATCGTCTATTTCGACGGCCTCAAAAGGTAATTGTCCTGGAACAGCAAAAGTACTGCTAATAAAAACCGTCCCAGGCCTCATTTCAGCCCGTGCCTTGCACCATAGCCGCTCCATGGGCGCTGGCGAAAGATAAGCAAACACCACGTCAAAGTGCGAAAGGTCGCAATTCCATAAACTACCCCATTGCACCCGACATTGGCGATAACCTCCTAAACGGATGCGTAACCAACTGCACAGGAACGGCAGCGGGGCTGATTCCACTCCGCTATAGACTCCGTCTGGCCTAATTTGGACAAGATGGGTCAGGACACCCCCCAAACCGGAGCCAATATCTACAAAAGCGAAACTCGTGCCTGGTTTTGGGTGT
>PMDM01000418.1 GCA_003155565.1 Methylococcaceae bacterium
ATCAAGTTGGTTGGGTATGGTTAAAGGTCGATAAGGGCAGGGCGGCTAATTGGACTAAGATCCACCATAAGCCCTGTAATGCCATATCCACGACAAAAAATAGCTTTGCCGCCACAATCGGAGTTATGAACATTATTATCGTTGCAAGCAAAGCTAAGGGGACGATTAGCAAACTGATTATCGGCACGGCGATTAAATTGGCAAGCGGTGCAATCAATGAAACTTGCTGAAAGAAGAATAACAATAAGGGCGCCAATCCTACCGAAGTCACCCAGTTGATTTTGATACCACCACGAAAAAAACCCGGTTTGCCCAAGCGCCCGGCGATGGAATAAATAATCAAGCTGACAGCAATAAACGACAACCAGAATCCTGCTGATAAAACTACCAAGGGATCGACAAGCAGAACGGCAAACAGGGCAACAGCGAGTATAGGATAAGGCCGGGTATTACGCTGTTGAATGATCGCGATCATGGCGATAGTGATCATTAGCGCCGAACGCTGGGCTGGTACAGAGAAACCCGTAAGTCCAGCATAAAATATTGCTGTCACCAGCGCCAAAATGGCAGCGACTTTTTGGGGAGACCACGCCAAGATACCCGACCAAGCCCAAAGTCTGATGGTCAACAAATACACCAGCCCGGCAACCAAACCAATATGGGAGCCAGATATAACCATCAGATGGGTCGTGCCGGTTCTGCGAAATATGTCCCATTGGAGTGGGCTAAGACTATTGCCATCCCCAATCGTCAAGGCCTTAATTAGCGGCAGACTGCCGCTACTCGCCAGTATCTGCTCTAATTGGTCGGCGATATGCTGCCGCCAAACTAGCAGGCTAGTCTTGGTAGAACCGCTGTCCAACAGTTTTGGTTCGGGTTTGGTGCGGACATAACCGGTAGCGCCTATGCCTTCAAGGAATAACCAACGCTCATAATCAAAACCGCCAGGATTATTTGTACCGTGCGGACGTTTTAGCCTGACCGTAAAAGACCAATCTTGTCCGGCTTTGATAGTCTGATCTGGGTAATACCAGGTTAACCTTAACTTATTTGGGACTTGCTTAGCTGATTCCACCACATTGAAATTAAAGCGGACATGATTGCTTTCATGTTCAGGCAAATCAGCGATGTAACCTTGAACCTGAATGTCCTGGCCTGCCAACTGCTCCGGCAATCGGTCACACATTCTGCTCGAAGCGAATACCACAGCCCACAACACACCGGACACGAAAAACACTTCACGCCAATATCGCAGCCATACCAAGCTACCCAAGCCAACCACACCAACAGCCAACCAGAGGGCTGCTGGCAATGCCGTCATTTGTTGAACAACTAATATTCCGGCAAGAAAGAATAGAACCAGTACAGCCATTGAACGGTCTAATTATTTAGGTTGAAAATCTGGTAAACTTAGTTAAAAATATAACTATAAGAACACACATGGCTAAGGAATTTATACAAAAATTAATCCACAAGTTCGTACCTAACCCCGAGGTAATTAGTAAAAACAAAAACCTCCAGTTTCTTGGCGACAAATTACAAAATCCCAATCTCTGGCATATCAATCGGCGCTCCATCGTCGCCGCCGTCGCCATCGGTCTTTTTTTCGCTTGGGCGCCGACACCGACGCAAATGGCTTTCGCAGCCGCAGCGGCCATTTATTTTCGGGCCAATCTGCTTGTTTCTGTTGCGTTAGTGTGGATTACCAACCCCATCACCATGCCACCCTTGTTTTATTTTGCCTACCGGGTCGGCCTTTGGTTTTCGGGCAGACCATCACCCGCTGATAATTTTGTCTTCTCCTTGGAAGGGTTGTGGTCAGGGTTTGGCGACGTAATTGGGCCATTTTTGCTGGGTTGCCTTATTTTGGCCTTAATATGTTCCCTTGCTGGTTACATAGGCATGGATTCTTTCTGGCGTTATCAAGTCACCAAGAAATGGGCGGCAAGAAAACAGAAACGATCAGGACACTCGTAACGGTGGGCTAAGAACCCACCATTTAAAAATTCTTTTTCCATTTAGCTTAGCGACGTAATCATGAACCAAAAGACCATTAACCTTATAGAACAATACTACACCGCCTTCAATAGCGCAGATATGGACACTTTTTTAAACCTGCTGACTGATGATGTCATCCATGACATCAACCAGGGTAAACGCGAAATCGGCAAAGAAGCGTTCACCCAATTCATGGCCTGCATGAACTTTAACTATAAAGAACAACTAGTCGATATGGTGATTATGTCAACACCCGATGGCACACGTGCTGCTGCGGAGTTTGTTGTTTTAGGCAAATATATTCAAAGTGATGAAGACTTACCTGCCGCAAAAGGGCAGGAATACCGTCTTCCCGCTGGCGCTTTTTTCGAGATACGCGACAACAAAGTCGCCCGAATTACCAATTACTACAATCTTCAGGACTGGATTGCCCAAGTTAGCGGTTAGATTGCATCAAACCAGACGATAATCTTTACAAAGTAAGTAGGGCATTATGAAGTTAGTCAACATTGCTATTATTGTGGGATTGATTCTGTTTTATTTTGTGAATGCGGCATTGAAAATTGACATCTTTAATTGGGAAATGCTCATACACAGTGGCATCCGATTTTTTACCGGTTTTATTATTCTAGGGATCGGCTATTTCTATGAACACAAAATCAAATTAAAGATTTCCGTTTATCTGGTGTTAGCGCTGGTGTTGGCTGATGATGTGTTGGATTATTACAGGGATGTAAGCCGTTTTAGCGTTGAACTTATCCTTTACGGAGCCTACATGCTGGCATGGGGTTCCTTGGTCGGTTATTTATTCATCAAGCATATAAAAAGTACAATTGACAATCGGTTATGATGACCGCTAGTGATTATTGTCTCTGTGAAGTTTGAATTTGAAATGTCGTTATGATAGCGACGATGATCATTTGATTGCTCACACAGTAAATGCAATTATTAGCCTGTATTTTCTTAACTTCTTAAAACGGTTGCGAATTCAAGCAAAATATTCGATACTCCAGTTCTTGTTGTAGATTATGTTTGCTGGATTTTACTAACGACGATTGGAGACTAAGTTTTTATGAAAAAATCAATTATCCTGGGTTTGGCGGTTTGCGCCATGTCTTTGAATTCCCTTAGCGCTTTGGCAGCAGCCGACGATAAATATCCGGCATCCAATTTCGAGCCTAGCGTTACCTATATTGATGAGACCGCTGCCCAAGCGCAATCATCGGCTACGGATGACAAGTATCCGGCTTCAAACTTTCAACCCAAAGTGACCTATATCGACGAAAGCGCAGCCGGACAAACGCAATTAACAAAGGCGGTTGAAATCGACGAAAAATACCCAGCGGCTAATTTTCAATCGAAAGTCATTTATTCTGATGAAAGCGCTACTGTCGCAATAGAAGAAGCGCCCGATCAGTTTGATCCCAAATATCCTGCGGCTTATTTCAAGCCGAAAATTATCTATCCTTAAGACCTGCTTGTTTCCTAAAGTATTGGAGTAAGAGGGTTTTTTTGCCGCCCGTAAACGTAGGGTAAATGATTTAAAGCGCCGTTAATCGCTAAGGCTGACGGCCTCATTTGGATAAAAAACTCCATGACTCAATTAAATTACACCATCAATGGTAACGATTTACAGTACATAAAGATCACGTTAGAGGCGGGCCAGGAGGCCATTGCCGAACAAGGGGCGATGATGTATGTGGATAAGCATATTGTTGTCGATACTATTTTGGGTGATGGCAGTCCTTCGCGGTTGGGCGCAATAGGCCGGTTCTGGAATGCGGTCAAACGTTCTTTTACGGGCGAATCGATGTTCAGCTCAGTTTATAAGAACACAGCTAACAAACCGCAAATCATTGCCATTGCCGCGCCTAGCCCAGGTGAAATCGTCCCGATCAATTTATCCGAACATGG
>PMDM01000493.1 GCA_003155565.1 Methylococcaceae bacterium
ACCGTGGAAGGCATCGACAATGTGCTGACCACGTTGGCTCATTGCTGCACTCCCGTTCAGGGCGAGGACATCATCGGGTACATTTCGCATTATCGGGGCATCACCGTACATCGCAAAGATTGCGGCAATGTCACCAATCTCAGCCCCGAAAAACACACACAGCTCATTTCCGTATATTGGGGGACACAACAAGCCAGCCACTCCGTGCCAATTGTTATTCGCGCTTACAATGCCCGGCATTTGTTGAATAACGTCACCCATGTATTGACCCAAGTCAACATCCATATTACCAATGCCGCACTGGAGACCAACCCCGATTTTTCCGCCGTCCTCAACTTGACAATCCAGATTGAAAATACCCGGCAATTGAGTTTAGTCCTTAGCAAAATAAGCCAACTGCCCAATATCGTCGAGGTTAAGCGCAAAACCTAAGGAATCTGGCTCCGTTCGTCCTGAGCCCTTCGATAAACTCAGGAGGGCCTTGTCGAAGGATTGTGCAGAGGCTCACCAGATAACTACGCCAAAAAGAATGGTTCAAGGTAAAATCAACATTAAAGACTATGAAGGTATTATACAAATCAAGATAAAAATTATTAACCACAGAGGACACGAAGGCCGCGAAGAAAAAAGCCCTATTAATTCAAACTATTAAAACTTCGTGTTCTTTGTGTTCTTTGTGTTCTTCGTGGTAATTTCTTCGGTTTATGTTAAGACACACTACTTTCACAGTCCCCATAGCCTACGCCCAATCCTAACCTTGGATCCTCACAATGCCCCCAAACACCCCAAAACGCCTGATTCTAGTTGACGGTTCGTCTTTTTTATTCCGCGCTTATCACGCAATACCACCGCTCACTAGCCCTAAAGGCTTGCCGACTAATGCCATCCACGGCGTTACCAGTATGCTACGCAAGCTCATTGCTGACTATCATAGCGATTACATTACCGTGGTGTTCGACGCACCGGGTCTTACCTTCCGCAATGACCTGTACGACCAGTACAAAGCCCACCGTCCGCCCATGCCTGACGACTTGCGGGTGCAAATCGAACCCTTGCATCAGATCATACGCGCTATGGGTTTGCCGTTAATTATCGAATCCGGGATCGAAGCCGATGATGTCATGGGCGTTCTGGCAAAAAAGGCGGAACAGCAGGGCTATGAAATCATTATCTCCACAGGTGATAAAGACATGGCGCAGATGGTCAACGAACATATTATTCTCGAAAATACCATGTCCAATACCCGTATGGATATTCAAGGCGTTATCGACAAATTCGGGGTTAAGCCGGAGCAAATCATTGATTATCTGGCCTTGGTGGGCGATACCGTGGACAACATCCCCGGCGTACCCAATTGCGGCCCGAAAACCGCAGCAAAGTGGCTGGCGCAATACGGGACATTAGATAATCTTATGGCCCATGCCGACGAAATTGGCGGAAAAATCGGCGACAATCTACGCGCCAGCCTCAATCATCTGGCCTTATCTAAACAACTGACTACGATAGTGTGCGACCTGGAGTTACCGTACACCGTTGAAGATTGTCATCAGCAGCCTACCAATATAACAGAGTTGACCAAGCTATTGACCGAATTGGGTTTTTCCACTTGGCTGAAGACCTTGGCGAACACTGCCGAAGAAACACCCGCCAAGATGGAAGAGAAATCCGCTGTCGTTGAATCCAGTTACGAAACCATACTGACTGAACGTCAGTTAGAGCAATGGCTTAAACAGCTAGAAGCTGCCGAACTATTTGCCTTTGACACCGAAACCACTAGCCTTGATTACAGCAAAGCGCAAATCGTGGGGGTGTCTTTTGCGGTGGAAGCGGGGAAAGCGGCGTATTTGCCTTTGGCTCATGCTTATCCGGGCGTACCTGAGCAATTAGACCGCACTGAAACGCTCGCAAAACTAAAACCGCTGCTGGAAAATCCTGATAAACACAAACTCGGCCAACATCTTAAATACGATGCCCACGTCCTCGCCAATCACGGCATAACCCTACGCGGTATCACCCACGACACGATGCTGGAGTCTTACGTCTTGAACAGCACCGCCACCAAACATAATATGGATGACATCGCCAAAACGTATCTGGGTGTTACGACCATCCACTATGAAGACGTGGCGGGTAAGGGCGCGAAACAAATCCCGTTCCAAGAAGTTTCGTTGGAACAAGCTGCGCCTTATGCGGCGGAAGATGCGGACATCACCTTACAAATCCACCAAACCTTATTACCAAAACTGCAACAACAGCCTAGCTTATATGCCTTATACAAGGAGATGGAGATTCCCCTGATTCCTGTCCTGGAGCGTATCGAGAGCAACGGCGTATTGATCGACAGTGCCATGCTGGCGCAACAAAGCCTGGAACTTGCCAGTAAGGTGATCTCAATCGAGCAACATGCCCACAATTCAGCAGGAAGGGCTTTTAATCTGGGTTCACCCAAACAGATCCAAGAAATCCTGTTCGATCAACAAAATTTGCCAGTACTGAAAAAAACGCCGACAGGACAGCCTTCAACCGACGAATCGGTACTGCAAGATTTGGCGGTGGATTACGAACTACCCCGATTGATCCTTGAATACCGCAGCCTAAGCAAACTGAAATCGACCTATACCGACAAACTGCCGCAACAGGTCAACGACCTTACTGGGCGGGTGCATACCTCCTATCATCAGGCGGTTGCCGCGACAGGGCGGTTGTCTTCAACCGACCCTAACCTGCAAAATATCCCGATCAAAAGTGAAGAAGGCCGTAAGATAAGGCAAGCGTTTATTGCGCCAGTGGGTTATAAAATCGTCGCTGCCGATTATTCACAAATCGAATTACGGATCATGGCGCATTTGTCGGCAGATGCGGGTTTATTGAATGCTTTCAACGAAGGTTTGGATGTGCATCGTGCAACCGCAGCGGAAGTATTCGGTGTCGCGCCAGAGCTAGTCACCAATGATTTACGCCGCTCAGCGAAAGCCATCAACTTCGGATTGATCTACGGCATGTCTTCATTTGGTCTGGCGCAGCAATTAGGCTTATCCCGCAGCCAGGCGCAATCGTATATCGACCTGTATTTTGCCCGCTATCCGGGCGTAAAAAATTACATGGATGCCATCCGCGAACAAGCGCGTGAACAAGGCTATGTCGAAACCTTGTTCGGTAGGCGCTTGTACCTGCCGGAAATAAAATCCAAGAACGCGGCAATACGTCAATATGCAGAACGCACAGCCATCAACGCGCCGATGCAGGGAACCGCCGCAGACATCATCAAACGCGCCATGATCGCCACCGACCAATGGTTGGACAAAGAACAAGCCGATGCCCTTATGATTATGCAGGTGCATGATGAACTGGTGTTTGAAATCGCAGAAGATAAGTTGGCTGACTATACCGACATCATCAGGTCACTGATGTGTACTGCCGCCGAGCTCACCGTTCCGTTGATTGTCGATATAGGCGTGGGCAATAACTGGGACGAAGCGCATTAAAAAAATTATCCACTTTAATAAAAACTTTGGAACTTTTTCCTGGCTGATTAAGTCACACACCTGAACGGTCGCAATGGTCGTTTAATCAGCCTCCTTTCCCCTTGTTTATAGGCTGATTGTTCCTTGGAGCCCCAAAGCCTACCTCTTCTGGCTTTGGGGCTTTCTTTTTTCAGCATATTAGCCTTACTCTCAATCCCTTCTAGTGCCTATCATCCTAAAAATCAGAGGTGTGTTGTAGGCCGTTCGTGCTGAGCCAGTCTTCCAAATCCCCTTTACCCTTCGACAAGCTCAAGGCGAACGGGATTTGGAAGACTCAACTGATTTTTTTAGGATCATGAACAGCTTATTGGGTTTACTCCAACTTTTTGATCATCTGGACGAACTCAGCCGGACGGGGCAACATGCCTGTCTCTTAATCACAATTTCACTAAAAAAGACGATCTACGAGATTACAAAGAGGGAAATGAGGCTTTTAAGGTTAATCTGCCCGCAATTCCCCCTATTTTGCTAGCCCTGTAACATTTGTCTAGGAACAGCTTATTAAACCACATTAGGTTTTTACGAAAAAAAACATATAAATCAAATTTTTGAAAATTTATTGTTTAATAAAAATGTGAACAAGAGACAGGCATGCTACCCCGTTCGCAAAATTTTTATTTTATCGTTCCCACGTTCCGGCGTGGGAATGCCGCCAGGGACGCTCTGCGTCCCGCACCGCTGGAGCGGCGCAGGATTCATTCCCACGCCGGAGCGTG
>PMDM01000161.1 GCA_003155565.1 Methylococcaceae bacterium
AACCTGTCAAAGTGCATGAAGGCGGCAAGATTAAAGACTTAATCGCGGATCTGCAAAATGAAATTAAAGCTGGGCCATCCAGTTGGCTGGCTAAAGCCATCAATCAGCATAAAGGCCCCGACCCTGACCGATTTAACCAAATGGCAGACGAAGGTTGGGATGAATGATACTTCCTAAGCAAAAGCTGAAGAAATTTATTTGTCATTCCGACCATAGGGAGGAATCTTTGCAACTTGTTCAATGGCTTAAAATTCATGGAAGCAAGATTTCTCGTTACTCTCGAGATGATAATTTAAGAAGCGATTCCTTCGACCGGTTAACGGTAAGTAATAAAATTTTAAGCCAGTCAAATAACTATTTAACGGAGAAAACACCATGTCCACCGCTGCTTTAGTCGTAAAAGATAACGACACTAATCTCAGTTCTGATATCGTCAAAGACATGATTAAACAATTGCGCGCTATAGATGCCTACGACACCTATGCGGGTTGGTCGGAAGCGAAAATTATCGACCCAATTGTGTTGACCAAAGAGCGCAAAAAAAATATTCCGGTGATTGGTGATCCCGATGAAATCACCATTGCCCGTTTGAAAGCTTATTACAACTCGTTGGCAACGCTGATTGAGCAAAAATCCGGCTTGATGGCTGCACCCATTGTCCATCTTAGCCACGAGGGTTTTGGCCGTGCGTTGATTATGGTTGGCAAGTTAGTCGTCGTAGACAAAATCTTGCGTGATACCCACCGCTTCGGCTTTGCAAGCTTGGAAGAACTTAAGGAGAAAAGCGACCAAACCGTCGAAAAAGCCATAGCCTTAATTGAAAAATATAAAGCCGCCGCAACTGATTGAGGACCGCCCAGATGAGTGAAGAAAAAATTAGACAATTGGAAAAGGAAGTTAAAAAAACTAAGCGTTTGGCTAATGAGCAAGCGATGGTATTACATGACCTCATCGAAGACAGCTTGCCGGAAGGGTTCGGTGAACTGTTGGGTATCGCGCAAGCCACTTACGATGCGTGTAAAGCCTGGGATGAAGCCAACAAAAAACTGATTGCTGCACAAACTGAAGCGGCCTAAGCAGGAGAACTTTCATGTCTGAATTTGTTACTGGCGTTACTTTTGGCGGCACAGAATGGACACCTGCTTATGTGACTGACATCAACCAAAAAACCTGTATAGGTTGCGGACGTTGTTTCAAAGTCTGCCCACGGGATGTGTTCGATCTCGTTGAAAAAGCCGAAGCACTGGATCCCGATGATTTTGATGATGATTATGGCGATTTTGAAGACGACGATGACAACAGCATGGTCATGAGCATTAAAAATGGCCTCGATTGTATCGGTTGCGAGGCATGTTCCAAAGTGTGCCCGAAAGATTGTTTTAGTCACGAACATAAGCAAGCCGCTTAGTAAATATCCACACAGTCCTTCGACAGGCTCAGGACGAACGGTTTACGTTTATTCCGTTCGTGGTGAGCTTGTCGAACCATGAGCGGAATAAACATCTTCAAAAACGCCATTATTTTTTAGAAGGATTACGACCATGCCCAGACCTGAAAAACATGTATTTGTTTGTACCCAAAACCGTCCACAAGGGCATCCCAGAGGGTCTTGTGCAAGCTCTGGTTGTGCCGAAGTCATGAACGAATTCATGAATGAAATCCAAAACCGCAACCTGTTTGAAAAAATCGGACTAACCAACACCGGGTGCATGGGGCCTTGCAATCTGGGTCCGAGCGTCTTGGTTTATCCAGAAGGCGTGATGTACGGTAATTTAAAAAAGGACGACGTTAAGACCATCATTGATCAACACTTAATTGGTGGTGAGCCGGTTGCCAGCCTGATGGTTCCAGCCGAGGTGTGGTGATGGGCGTCACGCAATTATTTGAACAACGGGTATTGTTTAGTCCGAATATTCCCGATGCGGTTGATTACCTTCTGCAATTAGCGGTTGCTGCAAGTTCGGTAGACCAAACCAAGGCCGAAAACCTGTTTTTACAAGCCCAAGCTTTGGATAAGCATTGTTTGCAGACTTATTTTGCACTGTACAAGTTTTATTTCTTCCAAAAACGTCTCGTCGATGCAGAAAAGATTGTCATAGCGGGATTGGAGGAATCGGCAAGACAAGGCAGCTTTCCCAGTGACTATCGCCGTCTAGCTATAGATGGGGAAAAATGGGATTTGTACGCGAGTGAGATCACCTTGTTTTACTTATATACCTTGAAAGCGTTAGCGTTTATCAAACTACGGCAAGGTTATAACAGTGATGCACAGCTGATTTTGTCACACCTGAGGCAGCTTGATCCCGAAGATCTTATCGGTGCTTCTGTGATTATGGATCTGGCGGCGGGGGTAAGTGAATAATGGAATTAAATGACCATGTTGCGTTAAAACATGAAATTGCTAAATGCATATGCCAGCGTATGTGTGAAGAAATCAATAAGCTGGGATTCAGTGCAACTGAAATTCAACAATATCCGAGCTTAGATGAAGCTAGTTTTTTGCTCATCAAAGATCCCTATACAGGCCAACAAAATTTAACCTGCTATTGGTATGACGGTCATAGCAGGCAGCGTATCGGTAGGCTTCAGTTTAATAGCGATGATACTTTTTATGCTGAATACGATGTCGCTAAAACCCATCCTGCCAAAGCCCGTTGGTTTGTTGAAGGCATTACTGCATGGGGAAATGCCGACACAATTAAGGCCGAAGCCAAACTGTTGCCTATGCCAAGCTAACCAACATGGATGATCCTAAACGGATTTATGAGTTATTGCTGGATTATGCCAGCAGCGATACGCAAGTCGAAGCGTTAACGATAGGTTTAGTGTGGACAGCTTGTAAAACCCAACATTTGGGACTTGCCATGAGTCCAGGTACTCCTACCCGAACGTTGCCGTGGCCTGGTACGTTAGCCGGAAAAACATTGGGCGAATTGGCGGGATGGCTTACCGATTGGGAGCCTTACAAAGCCAC
>PMDM01000429.1 GCA_003155565.1 Methylococcaceae bacterium
TTGGAATGACATCATTGCTACTTTGCCCCATATTGACGTGATCGTTAGCGCTAATGGCTGTTCCAGCTATTCGGGATGCCAATATTGCAACCACCTCATTGACGTTCATATTGGTACTCGTGCCGGAACCGGTTTGGAACACGTCAATCGGGAACTGGTCTTGATGCTGCCCTTCCCGAATACTTTGAGCCGCTTTGATGATAGCATCTGCAACAGCCTTATCCATTTCGCCCAACCCTACGTTTACTTTAGCCGCCGTTTGTTTGATTAACGCCACGGTTTTGATGAAAGCAGGTGGCATTGCCAAGCCGCTGATCGGGAAGTTCTCAATGGCGCGTTGGGTCTGTGCGGCATACAAAGCGTTGGCTGGGACTTGCAATTCCCCCATGCTGTCTTTTTCGGTTCGGTAGTGTTCAGTCATTTTATGATTAATAAAAGTTAAAATTTGCGCTTTGGTAAACGGCCAGTTAAGGGATTGCAACGATTTTAGGTGCAATAATACAGGGATCAGGGTGGCATAGTCTTGTTGCCATTGGGTTTGTTCCGCGATGTCGATCAGCCCAACGGAAATATCCGTTTCGGCAGCAAGGCATTCGTTCAAGAGTTCCTCCGCCAGTTCGCACAAATGGCAACCGGATGTTCCCAGCAATAGGTATTTCATTGATGATGGTTGGTGATTTTGTCGGGATAACCCAAATGTGGCATTTTATCAGGCTAGCCGATAGCAAGCACAGCGTGATTTCTCTCAAAAAACTTCCTTATAACTAAGTTCATGCGATTTTGGAGCACAAAATGAAGAATTTCCTGTGCAGAAACAAACTTGAACCCCATAAAATAAAGTATTACCATTTAAGTATTACCAACTAAATAGGTGTCAACAATGCGCGTAACCAGCAAAGGCCAAGTGACTATCCCGCAAAACGTCCGGGAAAGCATGGGCATTCAGCCTGCCCAAACAGAAATCGAGTTCATGCAAGATGAGTCGGGGCGGTGGTACATCGTAAAGGCCAGTAAAGCACAAAAAACAACCAGCCGCTTTCGCACTGCCCACAAAATGGGGAAATTGATGATGACGACCGACCAGATCATGGCGCTGACGCGGGGCGAAGCGTGGCCGTCATCTTAGTGGATAGCTGCATTATTACCGACCTTGCCAGCTCTGAAAGCCTTTGGTATCAATGGAGCGCAGAAACACTAGAAAAGTTGGATCAAGACCATACCTTAGTCATTAACCCAATTATTTATGCTGAATGTTCGATTGGATATGCCCGTATCGAAGAAGTGGAAAGCGTATTTGAGCATCTAGGCTTTACCCTAAAAGACATCCCCAAAGAAGCCCTGTTCCTGGCGGGAAAAGCATTCTTGCAATACAAAAAACGTAAAGACGAAAAAGGCAATGTGCTACCCGATTTCTTTATTGGCGCACATGCGGCAGTTTCGAATTATGGGTTAGTCACCCGTGACCGTGGGCGGTTTAGCACCTATTTTCCTGGCGTTCAATTGATTATGCCGGATTTAAACATGGGTGTGAATTAAATCTAACTCGAAATTCTTTATGTGTATCTAGGATGGAGTATAACGAAATCGAGGGATATTAAACGATTTGAAGCCACTCGATTCCGCAGGCTGCATCGAGGCTATCTAGCTAAGCATATCTTCTGCATTGATTACCTGCACAACTATTCGGATTACAAACCAATTACGCGATTCCAATCCGCTATATACATATAAAGCCTTTGAAACTCGCTAGGAAGTAATAACCTATTGTGGGCTATAAAGTTTCTTGATTTCTCCATTTCATCCATACGCTGCTTTAACCAATGTTGCGAGGGAATGATATCTTTGAAATATTCCCATTTATCTATAATGATCTGAGCAAGCTGCCCAAAATCAGCGAAACCTAAAATGTCTGTTTTTTCCCCCTCAAGCCAAGAGTCTTTTAACGCCGTATCTTTTCTAGTTTGTGCATTTGAAAGTATTTTTGTGGGAAGTTTCTCATGCCAGTCAATTCCTTCCTTTTCTTCTAAGCGTTCCCTGATAAATGAGCGAACTTCATTTTCAAAACAATGAAGAATTGCGTATAGCCGTGCCATTTCCAATGCCGAGTTACGACGGTTGATACTAAATGGCGCAAGTGCTTCTTTTAACAATGATTCTTCAGCCTGAGATGAATCAGCACCAATTTGTATTCCTGCATTTTGAAAAATTGTAGCTTCTGATTCAAACATTAAGCCACGAAATAAAAAGTCTCTTACCTGTCTAATCTTCAAGCAAATGCTCCCTTAAAGATTTGAAAATTGCGTTATACACTTCCACATCCTTAGTTGCCGGAAGATGAATTTGAATATTGTAATGGAGTTCCGATAGCTTATTTATTCTTCCAATAGGTTCGGGTTTTGTATTTAATGTGCTTTCCTCAGCGTAGCTGTTTTCATTGACAATAGTGTTTGGTGATTCAGAAGTTGTGCCGCTAAAGTCTGCAAGTCCAATAAGAGCTATAAAAGTCTTTGCCATTAAATCAGCAGTGTTATCGCTGGCGTTATGAAAACTCTTAAACTTACCTTCAATCGCTTTTTTATCTGATACTGCTGGTTTTGCCTTGATTAAAAATATGTCTGCATATGCATCTTTAAGAGCTTCAGCCATAATGTGTTTAGAACGCGAGTGGTCTCGATAATCGTGATATCTCTTTGTTGGCTTGCCATCACTGCTTAAAAAACCTAACGCTTTGAGTAGTGGAATAAAGGCTCGGTCATTAGTTGAGTTAAAATCCCAATCCTTCAGCAGTTGATTCGTAAATTGTTCAGGTGCTTGACCATCCCTAATTTTGGCAAAAACATCAGGAATTCTCTTTACAGGTAATACATAAGTATTTGTTAATGCCATAAATTCTTCCTATTACAATTGTTTATTAGAATGGGGTTAGTACTGTGGGTTGAGATGAGCTTGTGAACTCTAACATTATGTTCATTGTATTGTCGTATTATTCCCTATCCCCAACTGGTGCAGCAAACGCATCCGAGATCAATTCTTCGGTATTATCGCCTGTCAGCGATTCCAAAAATTCGGTGAGATCATCGATTTCCGTGCTGGTAAGATGTAATGGCTTGATTAAAGGATCAAGGTTCTCATTGGCAATTCCACCGCGATTATAGAATTCCACGACTTCACGCAAGGTGGCGAGGCTGCCGTTGTGCATGTAGGGTGCGGTCAGTTTTACATTACGCAAGGGTGGCGTTTTGTAACGCCAGCGGTCTTGTGGGTTTTGGGTGACTTCGTAGCGGCCTAAATCGTTGGCTTTGGGTTCGGCAACCGAATCTATCATCTTGGAAGCAACATCAATATAAACGCCAGGGGACACCTGCACACGCTGCGAGGGTTTAGCGGTTTTGTCGGTCATTGCATCCGCATAGCCGATACCCGTGTTATGCAGGTTGTTATCGGTAAATAGGGCGTACTCCTTGTTAATCGTATGACATTGGCTGCATTGTGCTTTTCCGGTAAATAATTGAAAGCCGCGTTGGGCTTTGGTAGATATGGCTTTGCTGTCTTTGCCAAAATACCAACGGTCAAAAGGTGAATTCGCCGAGTTTAATGTGCGTTCGTAACTGGCTATCGCCATGCCGATGGTTTCCATGCCGGGCGGTTTGTCGAATGCCTTTTCAAATAGACCATTGTAATCGTGGCTATTTTTTATTTTATCTATGACATAACCAATGGAGGGATTAGCCATTTCATTATGCGCCAATAACGGCCCCCAAACTTGCTGCTCCAATGTGTTTTCGTGGCTGTCGTGAAAAAGTGTTCGCATATACGCGACGTTATACAAGGTCGGGCTGTTGCGCCTTACCGTTCGTCCTTCAACGCCAACGGCGGTTGCCATCTCATTGCTCGTAAAGCCTTGTTCCGGGACATGGCACATGGCGCAGGAAAAGGTGTTGTTGATGGACAGGCGACGGTCAAAAAACAGCTTTCGTCCCAAGTTGATTTTTTCCGCTGTGACGGGATTGTTGTCTGGAACAGGAACGGGAGGTAATCCTAGCGGTGCTTGCTTTATGGATTTAAGCAAATCGGCTGGCTGACCTAGGCGTTGGGTAAGCGCAATGGAATGGGTCTGGTAATTCATAGTTTCATAGCTTTGTTTATTATCGCCCGCGCTATACAAGGCGGATTTATTGCCATCACTTAATTTGGATTCTACAATTTTTTCTTGCGGTTGCAGCAATGTTTTGATGTCGCTGATAAGCGTATCCGGGTGTAGCAACTCTGTGTTGTAGATATTGCGTAGCTGTTTGTGCTGGTCGATCAAGTAAACACGCAGATTATGGCTGAAAGTGTTGGTAAATTTTCCCTTGGCATCATAGATTTTTTCGACGGTTTGTTTGTAGTTTTTCAGTATCGGTTGTATTTCTTTTTCGGAGCGGGTCGTTAGAAACAGCCATTCCATGCCTTTGCCTTGCAAGGTTGCGCCATATTCCTTCATCCGCTCTGGCGTGTCGTGTTCTGGGTTAAAGCTCAAGGTAATTAACCGCAAATGACTGGCTAACTCAGGTTCTTTTTCCAGCCGATTTTTTATTTTATGGAAAACCGCCGTTGCCAATGGGCAACCATTGATGTCGCTGCATGTTGCATAAATAAAGCTCAGCAAAACAATCTTGTTTGGATTGGCGGCATTTCCCATCAACTTGTGTAAAGACGTTTCGCGGCCTTCGCTATCTAGCACATCGCCGTCGCTTGCCTGCCCTAATACAGGTAGCTTATAAGTGCCGGGTATGGGCGCGGTAAATGTCAGGTCGCTGTATCCTGGCGCGAGTGTTTGCGGTTGGATGGATTGCTTAATCTCTGCATTAGCCAGCGGCAAAGAAAAAGCTGCGAACACCCAAAAAAATGTCATGTATGTCTTCAATCGTTTCTCTGCCTTCAGATAAGTCCGCCTGATAAGTCCAACGGCGGCGGTATTCTTGCCGTTATTGTAGTGCAAACTATTGTACAATAATCGGTTATTCCAAACTTATTGCGCCCGTCATGACCAACGAAAAAAAACTTCTCCGCTCCGATATCGTCAAGGAATGTGGCGCAAGTTATTATGAACGTGGCAAACAATACTACGAAGCGGGTTTGGTAGAGCAGTGTAAAATCACCAGTGAAGGCGCACTATTTAGCCAATTGAATGCCACCGTAGAAGGCAGTGCCAGCAGTCCGTACAAGCAAAATATTCGCATTGTATGGCGGCCTGATTACCGGTCTGCCGAGATCGAAGGCAGTTGTTCTTGTCCTATCGGATATAACTGCAAGCACGTTGTCGCCGTCTGCCTGACGTACCAGGGCGGCGGTCTTGAAGAAGTGCAAAAAAATTCAGGGGCCAGTTGTTTTCAATGGCTGGACAATATGCAGCACCAGCCGACTGTTCCGAAAAATGACGGCTCGCAAGAATTTGTTGCCTATATCCTAAAGCCAGCTAAGGTCAAAAACGAATTGACTATTGACCTTATTGTCACGAAAGAAAAAAAATTCGGTGGGCTGAGCAAAGGCCGCAAAACCAGCTTGCAAAATCTGCGTTACAGCTTCTCGTATTATTCTTACGTCAGGCAGGAAGATAGTGAGTTAATCAAAATCATCCTCGCCCTGGATAATTCTCTCGGTGGAGAACCTTTAGTTACAGGCTCTATGGGCGCTATCGCCCTGTCAAAATTATTACAAACTGGCCGATTGTTTTGGCAAGATACAGAAGCACCTCCGCTTAAACCGGGTATTGCCCGTGATTTGCAGTTTAATTGGCAGCAGACCAGTAAAGGCGATTATCAATTACACATTGCTATCGAACCAGCGGCATTGCCGATATTGATTGACCCGCCGCATTATCTGGATTCCGAAGAAGGCACCGTCGGTGGGTTTACGACAGCCAGTATTAGTCAAGAGCAACTAAGAAATCTCCTTGCCGCACCGCCAGTACCGGAAAAAGTTGCCGATGAATTCAGTTACCGCCTGACTGTTGAGCATCCCGAATTACCTTTGCCGCCACCCAAAAAAGTTGATCTGACAGAAATCACGGATTTGGAACCCATCCCCCGCCTTTTGTTGTTTGGAGATCAGGTCAACCCCAAGCAATACGTGCATTTCATGGAAGTTAACTTCAAGTACGGCGATTGGCTGCTACCTGCTCATGAGGCTAAGGACTATAGCGTAATAAAAACAAGCCAGGGCTTGGCACGTATCAAGCGGTCGTTAGCCGCTGAAAAAACAGCTATTGCGCGGTTGACGGAGCTGGGCTTTTCAACGGCACCTGGCACGGAAGCTGCTGCGAAGGATCTGGTTCTGGGCAGTTATGCAAAGTCGTCTGTGGACAGTGCGACACGCTGGGGATATTTTCTGGGAACCGTTTTGCCGGAATTGGAAAAGGACGGCTGGAACATTGAATTCCGCGACAGTTTTTTGCTGGACTTTCAAGCTGTAGACAACTGGGACGCTGAGATCAGCGATAGCCAAAATGACTGGTTTGAGATGCGTTTTAATATCGAGGTCGAAGGGCAATCATTGCCGTTGTTGCCGCTTATTATGCCCGTGCTGGAGAATTATGACCTGCACAATCTGCCGGAATTGCTAAATATTCCCGTCAGTGATTACCGTTACCTGACCATACCCAGTGAAAAAATCAAGCCGTTTCTGGCAATTTTGCTGGAGTTATTTAGCGGCAGCACCTTGGACAAAAATGGTTCGCTAAAAATATCCCGCTTTAATGCCGCCAGCCTTGCCGAGATGGAGGCACACAGCTATGGCCTGTTTTCCATCAAGGGCGGTGAGGAATTAAGGAAGCTCGCACAAAAATTGAGCGACTTTCAAGGTATCGCCGATGTTCCCGTGCCTAATAACCTTCAGGCGACATTGCGGGATTACCAAAAACTAGGGCTTAATTGGCTGCAATTTTTACGGGAGTATTCCTTCGCGGGCATTCTCGCAGACGACATGGGTCTGGGCAAAACCGTCCAAACCCTCGCACATTTGCTGGTGGAAAAACAAAGCGGACGCATGAAGGCCCCCAGCTTGATTATCGCACCGACCAGCTTGCTCAGTAATTGGCGGCGAGAAGCGGAACGCTTCACTCCTGACCTTAATATGCTGATTTTACAGGGTACGGAGCGTAAGCAACTGTTTTACAAAATCAGGGATTACGACCTGATTATGACCACGTACCCCTTGTTACCCAGGGACGAAGAAACACTGCTGGAACATCAATATCATTATTTGATATTGGATGAAGCCCAGATCGTCAAAAATCCGCTTTCAAAAGGCGCGCAAATCGTACGCCAAATTAAGTCCAGCCATCGGCTGTGCTTAACGGGTACACCAATGGAAAATCATTTAGGCGAACTGTGGGCGCAATTTGATTTTTTGA
>PMDM01000022.1 GCA_003155565.1 Methylococcaceae bacterium
TTGAGCAGCGGCCCGTTTCGACTGGTCTCCTGCTTTACCAATGACCCCCGCAGCCGATAGGCGTAACCCGCGCTCTGCACGACCGCCCGATTCGGCATGGTGCCGCCGCCCATGAACAGGGCAACACCAACGATGCCCTCGTTGCCGACCACGGCTATTTCCGCCGACGCGCCATTCTCCATGACATAAAGCAGCGATACGATGCAAGTCGTGGGAAAATATGCGTAGCGCAGCTCGCCACCCGACTCGTAAAGAACATGCCCGAGTTTCAACTGCACCAGTTCCATATAAGGAAAAAGGCGCTCGTACACATCTTCTGGCAGGACATCGAGAAGATGATTTTGGTGAGGGTTCCTTGAGCCAGTCACAAGTAATCTCCTTATTATATTGGCCGAGAACGAATATCCACTTAAATCCGGCCTAGTTTAAAATTTTAGGGTTATGAGTTAAGGCTACCAACTTATAAATACCCTGTATGTACGGTATAGCACATAGAAATATTAAGTCAATTTAATTATCGGCATTGGTATTATTGATTCGGCCTGTCGCTGAAAACGTCATTATGTGCGTTACCGTACAGACTGTGCGCAATGTATGCGGGTAGACTCTGTATTTCGAGCGACCAATAAAGATAAGCAAATAACATGCCACATGAAAAGCTATATGCCGAGATGGAATCGACATAATTGTCATTCGAGACAACATAAACCGACACGAAGCAATTTAGAAACGCCATGTTTCCTCACTTGCCGTAGTTATTTTTTGCTGCGGCTTATTTTTTATATGACCAGCCTGGGTTTATTCGTTGTAGACAGAAACTTTAGCAATCAATCCCAGTGCCATGAATAGGTTACTTCCATCAGACATTCCTAAAGTAAAATCAAAGAAAACCAAACAATGCTAACAGAGACATCTTCACCACCCAGCCTAGATACAGCTTTTACTGGCATCCCCTATTCCCCTTCATCCCTGGACAGCGCGATTGCCTTAGCCAGGGCGCAACTTCTCAGTCTGCAAAACGAAGCAGGTTATTGGGTATTCGAACTCGAAGCGGATTGCACCATTCCCTCTGAATACATCCTGATGATGCACTTCATGGATGAAATCGACGAATCGTTACAGACGAAGATCGCCAATTTTCTACCCACACAACAAAGCGCGGACGGCAGCTATCCCCTTTATAAGGGTGGCACAGGTGACATCAGCTGCACCATCAAGGCCTATTACGCCATGAAAATGGCCGGTGATGCTATCAACGCAACACACATGGTAAAGGCCCGCGAGTGGATACTAGCCAAAGGCGGTGCTGCTAAGGGCAATGTCTTCACCCGCATCATGATGGCGATGTTTGAACAGATACCATGGCACGGTGTACCCTATATGCCCGTGGAAATCATGCTGCTACCCAAGTGGTTTCCGTTCCACCTGGACAAGGTATCTTACTGGTCGCGTACTGTAATGGTTACGCTGTTCATCCTCTGCACTTACAAGGTCAAGGCTCGCAATCCTCATAAAATTGGGGTAGCTGAACTGTTCGTTACTCCGCCGGATCAGGAAAAAAATTATTTCTCCCACGTCAAAACACCGCTAGGTAAGGCAATCCTGGCTGTCGAGCGCATAGGGCGTTTGATGGATTCGCTGATTCCCGGTTTTGTTCGCCGTAAGGCTACCGCTAAAGCTCGGGACTGGTTCATGGAGAGATTAAATGGTTATGATGGTTTAGGGGCGATTTTTACGGCTATGGTCAACGCCTATGAAGCCATGGATTATCTGGGTATCCCTGCCGATAATGAACAGAGGCAGATCGCCAGGGCAGCTATTGATCGCTTGCTGGTCATCAAAGATGATATGGCCTACTGCCAACCCTGCGTTTCCCCTATTTGGGATACCGGACTGACATCTTTAGTCCTACAGGAAGTTGACCGCTACGAACATAATCCTAAAACCCAACGAGCGCTTAAATCTGCCTTGCACTGGCTGGCCACTAAACAGTTGAAAGACGAACCTGGTGACTGGCAGATACAACGCCCCAACCTGCCAGGTGGTGGCTGGGCTTTCCAGTTCAGCAACAACTATTACCCCGACGTAGACGATACGGCGGTGGTTGCCCTTGCAATGGTTCAGGCTGATGACCGGAAGTTTGCCGAGAATATCGGGCGTGCTGGAATCTGGATTGCGGGGATGCAGTCCCGTAATGGCGGCTATGGTGCTTTTGATGCCGACAACACCCATTACTACCTCAACCATATTCCGTTTGCCGACCACGGTGCTTTACTCGACCCGCCAACTGCTGATGTCAGCGGTCGCTGTATCATGTTCCTGGGCAAGCTTGTTCACCAACACCCGGAATATCGGACAGTTATCGACAACTGCATCAATTTCTTACGTACTGAGCAGGAAGCGGATGGTTCCTGGTTTGGTCGCTGGGGGACTAATTACATTTATGGCACTTGGTCTGTACTGACCGGTTTTGAAACCGCAGGCGTACCCAAGGATGACCCCAGTATTCGCAAAGCCGTAACCTGGCTGAAATCCAAGCAGCGCACTGATGGTGGTTGGGGAGAGGACAATTACAGCTATCACGGCAAAAATATACGTGGCGTATTCCATACCAGCACAGCATTTCATACCGCGCTTGCCATCCTGGCTTTGCTCTCTGCTGGTGAAGTAGGTTGCCCTGAAGTCGAGTCCGGGGTGAATTACCTGTTAAAAAACCAGCAGGACGACGGCTTCTGGAAAGACAAAAGCTTTAATGCCCCTGGCTTCCCCAAAGTTTTTTACCTGAAATACCACGGTTACGATAAGTTTTTCCCGCTCTGGGCACTAGGCCGCTACCGTAACGAGTATATTGCCGCCGTGTGAAATATTTGGCACCTCACATATCGTTCCCATGCTCCGGCGTCACTGCCGTTAGCGGCAAGCTCCTTCTCCCTT
>PMDM01000050.1 GCA_003155565.1 Methylococcaceae bacterium
CCTTGCTGGTCGCCGACGAGGTGCAAACCGGATTAGGGCGCACCGGCAAGTTTTGGGCTATCGATCACTGGAACATCAAACCGGATATGATCTGCATGGCGAAAGCCTTGTCAGGCGGATTTGTGCCGGTCGGCGCAGTCGCCATGACCCAAAAGGTCATGGACACGGTTTATAACCGTANNTGGACAGGGCGGTCGTGCATGGCTCTACCTTTGCTAAAAACAATTTGGCAATGGCAGCGGGGCTTGCGACTCTCCATGTTTTAGAAGAAGAAAAATTGATTGAAAATAGTGCTGTGTTGGGTGCAGACATCATCAATTCCCTGAATGCCATGTCCAGCAAATATGAGTTCCTAAAAGAAGCCAGAGGAAAGGGCATGATGATTGCCATCGAATTTCAAACACCCAAAAGCTTCAAGCTGAAGGCGGCCTGGGCCATGCTGGAAGCGGCGAACAAAGGCTTATTCTGCCAAATGGTTACCATACCATTATTCAAGGAACACCGCATACTGACCCAAGTCGCAGGGCACGGCATGAATGTGGTCAAGTTGTTGCCGCCGTTAATGCTTAATCAAAAAGACCGCGACCATATTGTTAGCTCATTTGATAGGGTGATTGCCGAAACTCACCAAATCCCTGGTTCTATCTGGGATTTGGGCAAAAACCTCGCCAGTCATGCCCTGAAAGGGAAAAGCAAGTGATATGAAAAGGTTGCTACAGATAAGTTTATTGTTTCTGTCTTTAGGTTACGTCGGTAACTTGTATGCCCATGCGGTTGTCACCGACCATTCATTAAAAATTGCACAACCCCAGGCTAATCAGGCCAAAAAAGTAGAATTGACCTTTAACTCAAAAATCGAGCTGGGTTTGTCGCAGGTCTATCTGGTTAGTAAAGGTGATAAACATAGCTTACTAAGTATTGGCAAAGGAGAAAAGCAAGGCAATGTTGTTGTTGATATTCCGCCCTTATCTCCCGGCGAGTATGCCCTTAGATACAAAATATTTGCTGCCGACGGTCATTTGACCGAAGACATTATTCATTTTTCCGTAACTCCATAGGGTGTAGTATTTTATTATGGCTGGTATTGCTGATTTCCTTGATTCATTGGTCGGTGGTTTTGACCTGATTTGTTTTTGTTTGGCAATCGGAGGCCTGTTCTGGGGTACGTTTATTTTGCGTCCGTGGCAGCAGCACAACGGATATAACGGCGAGTTGCTGGAAAAAACCGTCACCCTAATCTACAAAGGCGGTTTTTTGCTCGCTGCGGCGCAACTGTTCAAGATTATTCTGAAAATTTGGTTGATGTCAGCCTTGCTCGATAAATGGCCGTTCCCTGAATTTGCCGAGACTACGCAATTTATCGGTGGCATAGTGCGTACTTTGTTAGCGCTAGTATTGGCTGGTTACTGCTACCTCTATTTACGCAATAACCCAGATTCTAAAAAGCATTGGCTTACCGCCAATCTGCTTGCCTTACCCATGATTATTTCTGGCGCATGGCTAGTTCATGGCGCAGGGCGTTTTGAGAACCAATTATTTTTGATGTCACTCACCGTGCTGCATCAAGTGGCCGCAGCCATTTGGATCGGCAGCGTGTTCCAACTCGTCAACCTTTGGATATTACGGCACCAGCGAAAAGTTCCTGATACCTTATGGCCCCAGTTACTGCATAAATTTTCACCCTACGGCATTGCGTCTGTCTTTGCCATTGCGCTATCTGGATTGCCCATTGCGCTGCAATACATAGACACCTGGAATGGCTTGATTGGCACAGGTTACGGAAACCTGTTGACCGTGAAAGTAATTCTGCTAGCCATTGCGCTGGGTTACGCCTGGTTAAACCGTGCGGCTGTGTTAGGTTATGGAACTTCCGGGAATGGTTATGCCCTAACCAAGCGCGTTCCGTATTACATCGAAGCAGAAACCTTCGTCCTGATTACCTTGTTGTTTACAGCCGCCAGTCTTGCATCCCAACCGCCCGCCATTGATATTCCCAGTCTAACAGCCAGATGGCAGGAAGTGTTAGGCACATTTAAGCCCCAAATTCCGCTGACTCAATCGCCGACGCACTCAGCACTGATTGCTGGTGAAGCAGGGAGGATTGCCATTGTGGGTAAAGTGCCTTCCGTAGCGGCGACAGAATGGTCAAATTATAACCACAATATTTCCGGTATTTTCCTTACCGTGATGAGCTTCTTCGCCATGCTTTCTTACGTAAGGCATTTGCCATCCCTGCAAGCGGTGAAGGGACTTTTAGCGTTCACTAAATATTGGCCTATTGGTTTTGTGGGGCTAGGTATCTTCCTGTTTTTTCGCAGTGATGCAGAGGCCTGGCCGCTAGGTCCCGTCGGGTTTTGGGAGAGCACGTTTGATAACGGCGAAGTACTGCAACACAGAATCGCAACCTTGTTGGTGTTTACCCTAGGTGTTATAGAACTGTGCGCCCGGTTCAATCAATATGCGCGTCCTGGCTTGGCTTTCGCTTTTCCTGTGCTATCTGCCTTTGGCGGTTTGATGTTGCTTACGCACTCGCATATCGGTTTTGAAGCCAAAAGTGCCTTTCTTATCCAGGTTGGCCATACCACAATGGGCGTATTTTCTTTGATCCTGGCTTGTGGTCGATGGCTGGAGTTAAAACTGGACAGTCCAGGCAAAGACATTGCCGGTTTTGTTTCTGTTGCTGCCCTGTTTATCATTGGCCTTATCCTAATGTTCTACCGCGAGCCTCTTTACTGATATGAATACACCCAACAAATCCCCTTTATTAGATGCCATCACCTACCCTTCGGATGTCAGGAAGTTAAAGAAGTCTCAATTAAAAGCCCTGTCTAAAGAACTGCGGGAATTTCTGACCCAAACCGTCAGCATATCCGGCGGCCATTTTTCGGCGGGCCTAGGCACGGTTGAGTTGACCGTCGCCCTGCATTACGTCTTCGACACCCCCAACGACCAACTGGTCTGGGATGTCGGCCACCAGGCCTATCCCCACAAGATACTCACAGGCCGCAAAGACCGGATGACCACCATCCGCACCCGCGATGGCGTTTGCGCCTTCCCCAACCGCGCCGAGAGCGAATACGACGCCTTCGGGGTAGGGCATTCCAGCACCTCCATCAGCGCCGCCTTAGGCATGGCCATTGCCTCCGAGCTCAAGGGCGAGCACAAACAGATGGTCGCCATCATCGGCGACGGCAGCATCACCGGCGGCATGGCCTTCGAGGCCATGAACCA
>PMDM01000457.1 GCA_003155565.1 Methylococcaceae bacterium
CCCTTAAGTAGGTATTAATAATATTTGCGGTTATGCCATACAGCTTATAGTCATAACAACTAAAAAAGAAGAATAGGAAATACAATGGATCTTGAGAAAAAATTCAGTGCGTTGCAACTTGCCATTATCAACAACCAAGACCCGCTGTACACTTGCGCTTGCCCCGACCACGTCAGCAGGCAGATTACCAATTTGCGTAAACTATTTGACTTCGAAAAGCAATGTTCGGGAACACCCAATCCCCTGGATAATGATTTACACCACGAAGTGCATGTAAGCATCGCAGAAGCCACCAAGAAGGCACACCGGATTATGGAGCAATGCCTGGATGAAATTTTGGAACTGGAAGGTTGGGACAGGACGAAATTGGAGATGCCGCCTGGCATGCGCTAGTTGAAGGGAAAGGAAGATGCATAAAAGCCTAATTGGTTGTTAATGAACCTTTGAAACCAAATGCCTGAATACGGCACTGCCCTTTTCATCTTTCGCCGGGACTTACGTGTCTATGACAATACGGGATTGAATGAAGCCATCAGGCTGTCAAATGAAGTAATACCCTGTTTCATATTTGATCCCCGCCAAATAGAGTCGCATCCATATCAAAGCAAGCCCGGCCTTGGTTTCATGCTGCAATCAGTCAAAGACCTTGAAGCACAGTTATCAAACGTGGGCGGTGAGTTAACGCTGTACCACACCGAACCCAAAAACGTCATATCGCATTTATTCCAACAACATAAGATTGAAGCTGTCTTTATCAACAGGGATTACACGCCATTCAGTCAACTACGAGATACCGAGATTGCTGACGTATGCCTTGAGTTAGGTATCGCATTACACATATTGCCAGATGCCTTGTTAATGGAACCAGAACAGGCACTAAAAAGTGACAGCACGCCTTACAAGGTTTTCACGGCTTTTTACAACTGTGCCAAACGGATTCCGGTTACCCTGCCACAAGCATTAGAAAAAGCCAGTTTTGTAAAGGTGACTTCTGATTTCTCCATAGACCAATTAAAGTGCCAAAACAACGGTGCGATAGTGCCCATGCCAGGTGGCAGGGACAAAGCGTTGGCACTGCTTGAAGGTATCGGCAATTATCAAGATTATTCGCAAAGACGCGATTACCCTTACCTGGATGCCACAAGCCGGCTGTCGGCTCATTTAAAATTTGGTACCTGTTCAATACGGGAAGCCTATTATGCGATAGTTGATCTATTGGGTTACGAACACCCTTTATTGCGCCAACTGTATTGGCGTGCTTTTTTCACCCATCTTGCGTTCCACTTTCCATTCGTTTTCGGCCACGCTTTCAAACCAAAATATGACCATCTGGAATGGGACAATAACCCCCACCATTTTCGGGCTTGGTGCAAGGGTGAAACTGGATTCCCGATTGTCGATGCAGGAATGCGAGAGTTGAATGCCACAGGCTTTATGCACAACCGAGTCAGGATGATTACCGCCTCATTCCTTGTCAAAGACCTGCATATTGACTGGCGTTGGGGTGAGCGGTATTTCGCGCGGCATCTGCTCGATTACGACCCGTGCGTCAACAACGGCAATTGGCAATGGGTCGCCTCGACAGGCTGCGATGCACAACCTTATTTCAGGATTTTTAACCCTTGGAAGCAACAACAAAAATTCGACGCTGACTGCGGGTATATCTACCAATGGATTCCAGAACTAAAAGCATTTCCAGTCGATATAGTCCACCACTGGGACAAAAAACATATCGAATGCGGTTACCCGCCCCCGATTATTGACCATTCACGAGAAAGCCGTATAACTATAGAGCGTTATAAAATAACGTTATAGCTTCATACTGATAGGGTCACGATTATGAAAATATTGGTTACTGGTGGAACTGGTTTTATCGGCAGCGCATTGACGCGAAGTTTGGTTGAACACGATTACGAAGTGTCTGTTTTGAGCCGAAAACCTGGTTCTGTATCGAAATACTGCGGCCCCGGTGTCATTGCCCTTGGAAGTTTGCGACAGATAAAGGCTGAAGACTCCTTTGACATTGTCGTCAATCTAGCCGGTTCCCCTATTTTTGGGGCACGTTGGACTGAAAGCCGTAAAAAAATCATCCGAGACAGCCGTATCGGATTGACGGAGGAGTTGGTGGCACGTATTGGTCGAATGGCCGTTAAGCCTAAGCTGTTGATCAGCGGCTCTGCGATTGGTTATTACGGTGAGCAAGGCGATACCGTCTTAAGCGAACAGTCAGCACAAGTTACTGATTTCTCGCAGACCCTATGCACCGATTGGGAGGCGGCGGCAAAAAAAGCCGAGCAATACGGTGTGAGGGTTTGTTTGGTTAGAACCGGGTTGGTTATTGGCCAAGGGGGTGGGTTATTGCGGCGCATGTCGATACCATTTCGTTTGGGATTGGGCGGACGATTAGGGAATGGCAAACAATGGATGTCCTGGATCCAACGTCAGGACTGGATAAGGATTGCTCACGCCATGATCAATGATTCATCCATGCAGGGCGCTTATAATGCGACGGCTCCAAACCCGGTTACCAACAGCGAATTTACCGATACACTAGCGCGCAGTTTAAAACGTCCCGCGCTATTTCCAGTCCCGGGCTGGCTGTTAAAAATCTTGCTTGGAGAAATGTCGCAATTGATCTTAGGGAGTCAGCGGGTAATACCCGAACGATTGTTGGTGCAAGGTTTCACGTTTCAATACAACAATCTTGCCGACGCTTTAGATCAAGCGCTATCAGGCAAGTACGAACAGGCTATAACTGATTGATAAGTTTTAATTCCTGTGGGTAAGGGGACATGTAGTAAGACTCTTCTATATAAGGATCGGGGCATTTACGGAAATGATGTTTAAGCAAGGTCAACG
>PMDM01000141.1 GCA_003155565.1 Methylococcaceae bacterium
CTTGAGTTTAAACAAGATGCCGCCAAGTTAGTCAATGAAAAAGGCTATACCCATCGACAAGCAGCCGATAGCTTGGTATTTCCTTAAGTGCGATGGGGCGTTGGGCTAGGGCCGAACGAAGCCCTGAACCATCATCTCCGGCGAAAAAAACGATCCTAAACCTGACGGATCAAGCTGAATTGACTCGGTTGCGCCGGGAAAACGAGCCGTTACGCAGGGAGCGCGAAATATTAAAAAGCGCGGATAAATCTTCTTGGAAATAATAATCCTCTTGCGAAACCGAGCCGCCTACTCAAACTAACCCTGACTAAAACATCAGTGCATCACTCTATTCCTTTACCCCAAGATCCAGCATAAAACCTTTCATACAATGCAACCCTGGCTCGTTCGGCCAGTTCGGCTGACTTGAAATCCTCATCAAGCACATCGATATCGGCCTGATAACCAACCGCCATCATCGCCATAGGTTGGCAATTGGTTGGAAGTTGAAAAACTTCGTGTGCTAAGTCAGCATCAAAGCCGCCCATTTGATGCACACATAATCCCATAGCCGTCGCCTGCAAGCACAGGCTGGCACTGGCGGCTCCGGTGTCATACATCGCCCAACGATTGGGCTTGCCGTTGTGGTTGAAATGTCCCATAGCGACTGACAATATCAACAGCGGTGCGTTCTTGGCCCATTGCCTGTTTTTTTCGACCAGCGTCCCGAATGCCTGTTGCCAAGCCGCTTCGTCCGTCGCTTTGTCGCACACCACAAACCGCCACGGCTGGTCATTAAAACAAGACGCTGCCCAACGTGCGGCTTCCAGCAGCGCCAGCAAGTCATCACGACTTACTGGTTTGTCAGGATCAAAAGCCCTGGGACTCCAACGTGTTTGGATAAGTTCGTTGATTTGTACACTCGTCGTTGCGATTTTTTGTTGCATGGTTGGTTCCTTAGTTTAAGCTAAGGAATCTCTGAACAAGTTGATTCCGCTCATGGTTCGACCAGCTCACCACGAACGGAATCAACTATCTGCCGTTTGCCCTGAGTCCTTCGATACACTCAGGAGAGCCTTGTCGAAGGGCTTAATCAGAGATTCCTTAAATAACAACAGTTTCACAGCGTCAACACGCCATCACGATAGTCACGGTAAGCCTGTTCGATCTCTTCCATCGTGTTCATGACAAACGGGCCTGATTGCACGACCGTCTCATTCAATGGCATCGCGGCTAAGACAAGAAATTGTGCCGACTGGTCTAGCGTTACCAGATGGATGTTATCGCCGTCAATCAACTGCCCCAGTTGTCCGGCTTTTAAAACCTTATCCGGCGAGCCAAATGCCAGCTCGCCTTTATAAACATAGACTAAAGCCGTATGTTGTGGGTCTACCGGAATATCCAGCTCTTGCTGCGGACTTAGTAACACATCGAAATACAAGGGTTGTGTCGTCACGCCTGATACTGCTCCCGATATTTTTTCCGTTCCGGCAACATATTCACCAGCAATCAGCTTGATGTAACCTCCTTTTGCTAATGTGATATGGGGGATGTCCTTAGCTGCAATGTCACGGTAATGTGGCTGCTTCATTTTTTCTTTTGCTGGCAGGTTTAGCCAGAGTTGAAAGCCATGCAACAAGCCATTGTCCTGTTCTGGCATCTCGGAATGGATAATGCCGTGTGCGGCTGTCATCCATTGCACATCACCCTTACGCAAATGGCCTTCATTGCCCAGATGGTCGCGGTGCAGCATGGCACCTGCCAGCATGTAAGTCACGGTTTCAAAGCCGCGATGCGGGTGATCGGGGAAGCCGCCGATATAATCTGCCGCTTCATCCGAGCCAAACTCATCGAATAAGAGAAACGGGTCAAACTTATGTTTTTGTTGCGAATTAAAGATGCGCTTGAGTTTAACGCCCGCACCATCCGAGGTATTTTGCCCAGCAACAACAGTTGCAAGTTGTCGGTTTTGCTTATTCATCTTTAACCCCCAATAGATTGTTCTTGATTAAATAGTTGTCCAAAGAATACCGTCCGCCACCCATCAATATCAGTGTTACAGTTGCTGACAATAAAGCCAGCGCATATTCAATGCCGTGCGCTTCCAGAAAAAAGCCGTTGCCCCAATGCACCCCAAACAGTGCCACTAACATCGTGACAGCGCTCACCGAAGCCGCAGGACGGGTCATTAGACCCAATATTAGGGCTAAACCGCCGAAAAATTCCGCACTGCCTGCCAATAACGCCATAACAAATCCTGGGTTTAAGCCTACAGATGCCATCCATTGCCCCGTGCCTTCCAAGCCATAGCCACCAAACCAGCCAAACAGTTTTTGGCTGCCATGTGCCGCCAGGATTATGCCGATAGGTACACGCAGGGTAACACCTTCCCAACCTGCATTAGAAATTAAGAGTTTATTGATTAATTCTTTCATGTTTACCTCGTAAATATTTAATAAACAACGTAATTTATTTTTACCAACGTCTAGTTTGAAGCTTTACAATTTATTGCTACCGAATATACAGATGTCCGAAACATTTCATTTCCCAGCAAAATTTTGATGTAACTCAGGCTGATCACGTATTTGGGACGTTAGGACTTGGGGTAAATTTGATCGATTAATCGTTATCCACTATTCAGTTATGTAGATTTAAGGTTGTTGTTTTACACTAGCCGAATTATCTATCAGAATTCGTTAATCTTAAATCACATGCCCAACCCCGCATCTCCAACTAACGATGACGCTTCTAAGCAGATTGAACAGCTGCTGGAATCGGCCAATTCGGCATCCCAGACGGTAGCGGCGCTGCATGTGGCGTTTTTGGCGTTTGTCGCGTATCTCGGTGTCATTGTTTGGGGCACCACGCATGAAGACTTGTTGCGCATCAGCCCGGTCAAACTGCCGATCCTGGATGTGGAGTTGCCACTTACCGCTTTTTACAATTTTGTGCCTTGGATGGTAGTGCTCCTGCATTTCAACTTGCTGATGCAATTGGAGTTGCTTTCCTGTAAGTTGTGGAACTTGGATAGCAGTCTTCCCGATACCGCAGCCGGGCAACAAGTACGCGACCGCCTGTTCATCTTCCCGTTCACTCATCTCATCGCAGGGCGTACCGAAGTCCTTTTGATACGCTGGCTGATGTCCTTGGTGGTGGGCATCACAGTGATCGCCTTACCCCTATCCATCTTGCTGGCCGCGCAAATCCGCTTTTTGCCCTTCCACGACGAAGCCATCACCTGGTCACAACGGCTCGCAGTTTGGGTCGATGCTGGCATGCTGCTTGCTTTGTGGCCGTTGATCGCCTCGCCCAAAGACAGGGCAATGGAATGGTGGCAAAATGCTATCTATCAACTGCTAGGTTATTGGCCCACCTGGCTTCGGCATTATAGTGTACTCGGATGGAACGGAATGGTGCGTTTGATTCAACATTTTTCCAAGAAATCACCCATTCATGAAACCATCCCAGAGCCGTTAATTCGCACCGGAACAGAACCCAAAGGCATGATCGTCTTATTGGTTTCAGTTCCATTAATTGTCATGCTAAGCATTATTGCCGTAATACCGGGCAGCATAACCGTACATAAATACTACAATCCAGCGAAAGAAACCCAGCCACAAAATGACAACCCTGAAGAGACTCCCCACTACTTCGAAGACTGGTTGATCAGAAAATTGCCAGCATCCTGGCTGAGTGTCGCCGCCTACCAATATGATACGGTCACTTGCACTTCGTTACCCTTGTCAGAAAAAACGGAAGCGTCTATCCTCCAAGTTATGTTGGGTCCCTGTGTCTGGTTCAATTGGGGCATTTTCCCACGCAACTTAAAACTTAGGGAAACCAGATTGATACCCAAAGAGGTTTCATTGTCGCTATTGACCCGAGCGACTGACACCAATAAAAACATCCGTGACAGTGCTTTCAAGGAATTCGACGGCCTCAACCTACAAAATCGCGATTTGCGTTTTGCCGATCTTTTCGGGGCTGTGTTACCGAAAGCCGACCTTCGACATGTCCAGTTACAGGGTGCGGTATTGTTGAAAGCCAAGCTCCAGGGCGTAATTGGATGGGATAAAACACAACTGCAAGGTGCTATCTTAGGTGGGACACAACTTCAAGGGGCTGGCCTGATTGAAGCGGATTTACGTGATGCCGACCTTCGGGGAGCTGATTTGCAGGGCGCGGACTTGGGTTGGGCGAACCTACAGAGCGCTGACCTTCGTGGTGCCGATTTGCAGGCGGCAAACCTACTAGGGGCAAAACTGCAAGGTGCCGATCTACGCGGGGTAAAGCTTCAGGGCGCAAACTTGCGAGAAGCAAACCTGCAAGGCGTAAGCCTGGACTATGCGAAACTGCAGGGCGCTGATCTAGCTAAGGCGGACATGCAAGCTGCCGTACTACACGGCACCCAACTACAGGGTATTGATTGGTCACAAGCCAATCTCGATAGTGTTTTTATGGCGACAAGCTCAGTGTCAGATTGGACAGAACACCAACAGCATATTCTAGAGGCAACACTCAAACCTTTAATGGATGTCGAAAAATTCAGTGCATTTCAAGCGCGGATGAAGGACGCAAGCGCGGGGATACAGCCAAACATTTTGAGCAGTCGAAACGGCTGTTACAGCGATAACCAGACTTTGCTGGACTGCGAATACCGTCATCCTGAGCAACTAAATACTTACCTTTCTGATGTTTTATACCCAAAATTGATTGAACTGGCTTGTTCGGATGCGGCAATTGCCATTGGAATTGCAAGACGTAGTGCAGATGCGCCTGATCACAATGACCCTATTTTTGGCTTGGCAGCCAATTTAGTCGAGTCATTGAACAGCCCAACTCCCTGTGCGGGCTTGGCTGCATTATCGGAACAAACCCAAGAAAAATTGCTGAAAACAGCTAGACAACAAAAAAGTAAGCCATAAATGCTACGATTCATCAGTTAAGTCTAGGTNNCTAGGTAAACCTAATAAATTGCAACGAATTCCTAATCTTACAGCGGCAAGTCTCAAACAATTTCAAATGCTATCCTAAGCAACCGTTGACCCATATTGACCTGTATAAGGATTTTTCGGCCAACTCCAGCCGTTCGATACTTCCGATAGCTGACGCTCATACATAGCAATACAGACCTTCACACTGACTTAATATCTATTTTTCAGCTCTATCAATTATGACAGTTCGAAATTGCCAAAAAAGCGTTAAAATTATTACAAAAATATTAATTTGCACATAAACTGAAATTCCATTTACAATCAAAACAACGTTTGGTATAAACTTTCTGGTGCAATAAACAATTGCCGAAGGGGAAACAGAAAAATACGCTAAATTTATATCAAACTAATTGCTAATCCTGCCGTGAGACAGGTGCGGAAAATCGCGGATCTTTAGTTGCATCAAATAAAGAAAGCCGGATTGCCGGGTGTGACAACGTCAATGTCACAGCTGAGGCATCCGGCTTTTTTGTTGCCAGCAAATAACTAAGGGTCTTACAGATATGCAAAAAATAATGAAGTCATTGGCGAGCCTTTTCTTGCTCACATTCACCGCCACTTCGCAAGCCTCTATAATCGTAAGCATTGCACCTGCAACACTTACGTCTGCGCCGGGTCTGCCAATTGAAATCGCGCTAAAGATTGCTGGCCTGGGAAATGGGACGGCACTTGGTGCCTATGATCTTAATGTGAATTTTGATCCGGCGCTTCTCAGTTTCCAAAACGCCCAATTCGGTGATCCAACGCTTGGTGACCAACTCGACTTGGCTCACCTGGGATTAAGCAACCCGCTATCTTTGCCTGGGACGGGGACAGTCAACTTGATCGAAACTTCCTTGGATTCCGCAAGCGTGCTGACAACACAACAAGCATCCGCCTTTACTCTTGCCACTTTATCATTTGCTTCCCTTGGTTTGGGAAATACCCCCATAACTATTACCATCAACAGCCTTGCTGATGCGAATAGCCTCGCACTCGATGCGACGACTCAATTAGGCAACGTGAGCGTGGCGGCAGTCCCGCTGCCTTTATCATTTTTGTTGATGCTGAGCGGACTCGGATTGTTACCCATGTCGCAAAAACGGTCAAAGATTCCGGGGACTGACTAATACACAATCATAAAACGCATAATCTCCCATACATAATGTCAACGGAGTTCCCGATGAGAACAGCGCGTACCCATTGTAAAGCACTTGCGGCATTTGCCATCCTACTCTTAAGATGGCCTGTAGTATATGGTGACGTACCCGCTTATGAAATTATTGACTTGGGGACTAATACTACCGCACATGGGCTGAACAATCTGGGTCAGGTTGTCGGTGAAGTTTCACCACCAAATAGCCCAACCCATGCCTTTTTGAGCGCACCAAATGGCGGGCCTAACAAGGAGCTAGGCCAGATTCAGGACATCGGTACACTAGGGAGTTATTCCATCGCCCACGGTATCAACGATTCCGGGTTAATTGTGGGTGAGTATGGACTAGCACAGGGATTTGCCCCCCGCGCATTTATCAGTAATCCAAATGGCGGCTCATTGTTCGACATAAACGGGCCGACAAGTTCACGTTCTGTGGCTTACGGCATCAATAACGCCGGACAGGTGGTCGGTTACAATACCGACGCTTCTGGCTTTAATGGGGCATTTATCCGCGAGCCTAACAGTGTTGACCTGACGGATATTGCCACCCTTTATACCGATAACAATAAAAACACCACTATTCGAGCTCCAGGCGTTGCATACGCTGTCAATACTACAGGACATGCAGCAGGGGCAGGCACGTATTTCCCAAGCCCCGGTTTCCCTTCCGGTATCGCCGACCTTACGAACAACTCTATCACGGCATTCCTAAGTGGCCCCGATGGGGCGGCACTGACCAGCCTCGGCGGCTTTGATCCCGTTAAACCGTCAAGCACGGCTTACGGTATCAATAATCAAGGGATAGTGGTTGGTTCATCCCAAACGGCCAACGGCGAAACACATGCATTCTTCTCGAATGGACTAGGGCTTTCCGATCTCGGCTCCCTTGGGGGCACAAGCATTGCTTACGACATCAACAATGGCAGCAATCTACCGGATGGGACAAACCCAGTACAGGTAGTAGGCCAAAGCGATGTCCCAAATATTGGCTCCCACGCTTTTGTCTGGGATCAAACCAACGGCTTGGTTGACCTTAACTTAGTCGTTGATGCCGATGCAGGCGCTACATTTGACAGCACTGGTGTCTGGTTGACCTCGGCGACGGCGATCAATGACCACGGACAAATCGCCGCAAACGGCGGTTATAAGTTCAACGGAAGTCAAGGTATCTTCTTCCAGCGTTCATTTTTGCTAACCCCCAAACCCTTGTCTGCGGACGGTAAAAATCTTGGCTTGTCGCCCAGTGATGTCCCACCGATAGAAACCCACCGGCAGGCTACAGGCGGCGCAGTCAATGTTGCAACCGGAAACAAAATATTGGTTGAAACCGATTATGTTGGCGGTACTGGCACAGGGTTGGTGTTCCGGCGTTACTACAACAGCCAGGGGCGCGGGTTTACTGCCTTCGGTGCTAAATGGCGGTGTACTTATGACCGCTCAATCAGTATTCCTGTCAATAATCGCGTCCAGGCTACCCGTGCGGATGGGCGGGTCGAGGTGTTTACCTTGACTAATGGAAGATGGGTAGGTGATCCCGATGTCACCGATAGCTTAAGTGGCGACTCCAAGGCGGGTTGGATATTGGTTACGGCAGACGATATTGCTGAAAGTTACAGCCCCGACGGCAAGCTGACCCAAATAATTACGCCTGCTGGCCTGAGTACAACCTTAAGCTACGACGAACTAGGCCATCTTATTACCGTGACGGGTCCGTTCGGACATAAGCTTACGTTCGCTTATGACCAAACCAGTGGCGCTATCAGCAGCATGACAACACCGGGCGGGACAGTTTACAGTTATAGCGTTCAAACGCTGTTACCCCGCAAAGGCATACTCACTGATGTCAGTTATTCTGACTTTCCGCGTTCATTTATCACCCGTTATAGCTATGGCGATCCGGCTAATCCTGGCGCAATAACCGATATAAGCGTTATGAGTCTCCTAGATGAATTAAGCCATTTTACCTTTACCTACGATGCCAAAGGTCGGCTTATTTCCTCCGGTTCAGATGGTGGGATCGATTCCATCACCCTTGACTACAACGATTCTGCAGGGACGACCACTGTCACCGATGCACGCGGCAGCACCCGCAGCTATACCTTTCAGAATCAATTTAATGTCCTAAAGACAACGGCATTAGCTGGTGCCCCTTGTTCTAGTTGTGTCGGCAAGGCGTTCAGTTACGACGGCAACGGCTTTATCGCAAGCCGCACCGATTATAACGGCAATGTCACGACTTACACTCATAATGTACGCGGGCTTGAAACCTCCCGCATTGAAGCCTCCGGCAAACCGGAATCCCGAACGATTACGACGGCATGGGACAATAACTTTCATTTGCCAACGCAGGTCACTGAACCCAACCGTGTCACTACATTTAACTATGATGAAAACGGTAATTTATTGACCCGAAAGGTGAATGCCTCTAACCAGAGCAGGCTCTGGACTTACACTTACAATAACAACGGGCAAGTGACCAGCGTTGACGGCCCACGCAACGACGTGAACGACATTACCCGTTATACGTATGGCGCAAATGGTGCGCTCGCGTCCGTCACCGATGCGTTAGGGCATCTTACCCAGATAAGCGCTTATGACAGTAACAACTGGCCACTTACGATCCAAGACCCAAATGGCTTGACCACCAACATAGAATATGACAGTAAAGGCCGTAAGGTTTCGGTAGATGTCGGCGGGCTTGTTACAACGTACACCTACAATGGGCTAGGACGCTTGACAAGCATTAACCATCCAAGCGGTGAGAGCTTTAATTACACCTATGATGTGACCGACCGCCTGACTACGGTGGTTGATTCATGGGGATTTACTGAAGACACGATCAACTACATTAATGATGCGTTTGGCAACGTCCTTGAAGAGCAAGTGTCGGCCGGCACGCCCCTACTTCCGTTCGCCCCAATAGTATCCGAGGGAACCCGAACCCATAGCTATACCTACGATGCCCAAAATCGTGTCTTGCAGTCCATCGGCTCTCAGGGTCAGGTTACGGCCTACGACTACGATGCCAACAGTAATTTGATCCAGGTGACCGATCCGCTGAACAAGCTGAGCAAATTTACCTACGATCCCCTAAATAGGCGCACTGCAACGATTGATGCTAGCGGCGCACAGACCCAGGCGACCTACGATACCGACAACCATCCTCTCAGCGTCAAGGATGCGCGAGGACTGGTCACATCCTATACTTACGATGGCTTGGGTAATTTAACATCAATAACCAGCCCGGACACAGGCAGCACAACTCTCAGCTACGATAGTGCTGACAATCTCCTAAGCCAGCCGGATGCCAAAGGGTTGCAGACTAACCGCAGTTACGATGCACTCAACCGCGTAACGCAAATCCGTTACCCAGGTATAGCGCCGACAAACTTTAGCTATGACCAGGGGACAACTGGCATTGGTCGCCTCACGCGCATGGCTGACAGTACGGGCAGCACGGCTTGGGTCTATGACGAACAAGGCCGGGTGGCACAGAAAACCCAACAGGTCGGTGCTTTGACCCTGACCGTAAAATACAGTTACGATCCTTTCGGAAACCCATTAACAATTACCTATCCGTCGGGGCGTACGGTTATTCTTGCCCATATCGCTGACAAGTTATACCTGATCGGCGCGGATGGAAAACCCATTTCAGTCAACGCCTACCAACCTTTCGGGCCTCCAATAAGATGGAGTTATTCCGGTGTGCCCAATACTCGCACGGCAGATACTGATGGACGATTGAGCGACTACACCTTAGCAGCCCGCACCCGCACATTGAACTACGATGCCGCTAACCGCATCACTGAGTATAAGGACACTGACCCAAGCTTTAACCAAAGTTTCAATTACGATGCGCTGAGCCGGATTACCGAGTACACCGGCAATTCAATTACAGAAAGTTACGGCTATGATGATGTGGGCAACCGCACCAGTTATGCCGTCAACAGCACGCCACCAATTAACTATACCTATGCTACAGACAGCAACCGTTTATTGGATGCCACCATCGGGACGCAGCCACGTTCCTACACTTACGATCCAATTGGTAACATCACCGGCGACACGGTAAACCAATACACCTACGATGGCCAAAACCGTTTGACCCAAGCCCTGGTGGGGCAACAGCTTTACGCCTATTGGCTAAATGGCAGAGGCCAACGGGTCGCAAAGTCCTTGGGCAAGGCCTTCGACTTGGGCGGTGATGCCAACCTCAACAACCGCCTGGAAAGTTCAGATTTGCGCCTCATTGCTCAAATGGCGCAGGGGCAAATTACCGTCAACCTGTCCGGCGACTGCAACCACGACGGCAATGTCACCCTGGCCGATGTCACTTGCACGCAAAGCAAGATTGCCAACTTACGGGCAAACCCAAGCCTCTTTACTGCTCCGCCGAACACCTATTTTTTCTATGATGAAGCCGGGCATTTGATCGGGGAATATGACACCAATGGCCTGTCCATCCAGGAAACCGTCTGGATGGGGGATACTCCGGTAGCGGTAATGAAACCCACTCCCGCTGCCCTAACTAATCCGAATGCTGCCTATGATGTTTTCTATATTTATGCCGACCATTTGAATGCCCCACGGGTGATAACCGACCAACAAAACAAGGTTGTCTGGAATTGGGAAAGCAACCCCTTCGGGATCGGCCAACCCACGAGCAGTTCGGGCTTTGTGTATAACCTGCGCTTCCCAGGGCAATATTTTGACAGCGAGACCGGGTTGATCCATAACGGGTTCAGGGACTACGACCCGCAGATTGGGAGGTATATACAGAGTGATCCGATTGGGTTGGGTGGGGGCATCAACACTTATAATTATGTCGGGGGAAGGCCAGTCAATGGAATTGATCCACTCGGGCTCACTCCATCATTTTACAATCCGCTCTCTTGGGATGAATCGGACTGGATAGCGGCCGGAACAGGACTTTATAAAGGTGCTGCAGCCTACGCAGATGGGGTTACTTCTATTGTTGGGGTTCATCTTTTCTATAGTCTAGGTGTATATAGCGATTCCGACCCTGGGATTGATGTTGCTTATGGTCTTGGAATTGCAGTAGGAACCATCGATTCGTTTTTGCTGCCTGAAGTAAAGGTAGCTCGTCCCGCAAGTGGGGCACTGTCTAGTTCAAATAAGCTAACTACAGTTGTTGACAATGTAATAGCTGAAACTCTTGCTGGAAAAGGGAATATTACGAGCAGCGTAAAATTAAGTGCCGATGAGCTTTTAAATGCTGGAGAACAGTTTCTTGGAAATGGTTATAGAGAGATAGGAAAATCTGGGAGTGGCGTTTTTCGAAGTGCGGATGATTTGCGGCAATTTCGAATAGATGATAACTCCCTCTTAGGAAATCATGCTCCAGGTGTGCCGCATGGTCATTTAGAAATCTATGCTCCTGGGGCTGCTAAGCCTTCAGTGAATAACCACATTCCATTCATTGATTGAGGTATTGTGATTATGGAAATAAAAATTGGAGTAGTAGGTGAAATTGTCGCCGGAGATGAAATTAGGTCTTTTATCAAGGTTGTTGACGACACCGAAAAAACTGGCGGCTTTTTGATACTTACATCTAGTACACCTGAAATGAAAGATGGTTTTGACAACTGGGTTGAAAACGAAAAATCTCTTAGCAAATACTTTATCGAATCTGGGTGGATTATTCGGTGGCTATGATTTAAAAGCTATAAAGCTATAATAAACGGAGTGGGAAGTGTGTGGGTTGTGGGCACATGATTCTCGTGCCCACGCCTAATTTAACAGGAATCAAACAATATCCTTTCTGGCGATAGCTGGTGAAACTAAAATTTTTGAAAATGGGTTCCCAATATGAAATATAAACTTACCCTTGTCGTTTTTTGTTGCAGTTTGCTGGGCTTCGTTGATGCCCGCGCCGAACAGAATACGGTTGAAGATCACGAATTAAATGCCGGCCCAGTGAAGATTTTGGTTCATGAAGATTGTGAAATTGACAGTACTATTGCACCAAACTTTAAAAGCTCTTGCGGTATCACAGCGACCTTGACTTATGGCCAAGCAAAAATAACGGTTGATGAAATATTCCTTGGCGCACTTCCTGATGGTCGTTATGCTAATTCTGCCGATGATGTCGCCTGGGTGGAAAACCGATATGTTTCCTTGGCCTATCGGACTGGTGGTAAGGCCGTAAGATGGGTAGAGGCGGTAGCCGAAACCCATCACAAACGAAGGCACGGTATATGGTTATGTTGAATTTTTTTGAAAGGGATGATGCACTTCGATTTGCCATTGTGCATATCTGGGCATAGTTTTGATGGGTTTCGTTTCACTCTACCCATCCTACGTTTGACCAAGCCGTATTTTTTGATCTGGAATTACGCAATTGACCAACTATCGACGCTACAGGGTGAAGGGAGGAACTTACTTTTTTACGGTGAGCTTGGTGGAGCGGAAACGGAAATTGTTGACTGAACATATTGATCTGTTGCGGGATGCTTTCCGCACGGTCAAAAAGGATCATTCGTTTCAAATTGATGCCATTGTGGTTTTGCCTGACCATTTACATACGGTATGGACATTACCCGAGGAAGATGATGATTTCAGCCTGCGTTGGCGGCAAATTAAATCCGCATTTTCCAGAAATATCGAAACAGGCGAACGGATTTCTAAAAGCCGAAATCAAAAACAGGAGCGGGGCATTTGGCAACGACGATTTTGGGAACATGCGATTCGTGATGAACGAGATTTTGCAAACCATTTGGATTACATTCACTTTAATCCGGTGAAACATAAGCTGGTAAAGCGTGTAATTGAGTGGCCTTATTCGTCTTTCCATCGTTATGTACGGTTGGGTATGTATCCGTTTGATTGGTTTGGCTTTGAGGGTGAATCTTTGGATTTTGAACATTAAATGGTCGTATGGTGTGTGAATCGTAGTAACCAAGTATCCAAGGTTTTTTGAAAGCTGTAAGGCCGTAAGGCACACTCCACAACCCGACCTGCTGCCATAGAACTTGTATCCCACGCGGAACGAATGTGGTTACGCCACCCGCAACTCCTCGTGCAAAATCTTCCGCAAAATCTCAGCGGTGAGGGGCGCCGACTCTGGGGACAGGCTGGTGCGTAAGGTTTCGTTAATCAGGGTTTGATAGCCCTTGCCGGTTTGCGTAGCACGCTCACGGAAAGCCGCGAGTATATCGTCATCCAAAAAAATAGTGATGCGGGTTTTGCTTGCGGGTTCAACCACCGCTCCGCGTGTGCCAGTCGAAAAGTCATACTCGTCTTTCATGGTTTAGCCCTCGTAAGTGCGCCGCTCGTGAGGTTCAGCGGTACGTGCGGAAATAACCCGGATCACATCCTCACCCCGGTAGTGATACGCCACTACCAACAGGCGACCGAAGCCGTCCATGCCCAGCGTCACAAAACGTTCTTCGTCATGGTCGCGGTCTTCAACGGTGATTGCGCGGTCATCATAAAAAACACCTTCAACATCAGTCAGATCAATCTGATGTTTTTGGAAATTTATTTTGTTTTTGATGGGGTCATTGGTAATGTTCATGAGCTTGCATTATGCATATTTTATATGTATTTGCAATCATTTTGGTTCTAACAGTTCTTTAGATAATAGCGGGTAGTTTACGTGGCTCAAATTTCCCGAATTCCGTTACACTTCATGTGGGCTTGCTGTAAAATTTATTCAATTCTTATGAAAAATACCCAGATTAATTATTTGCTACTTCCCTGTGTCTTTGCTATCGCACTGACCATCAGCGCCTGCACGCCTAAATACAGTACCGTTACACCCGAATTGCGTACTCAATTGCTGTCTGACTTCAAGGCGGGTAGAACGAATTTGTCCTGCCAATTAAGTTGCGATTGGAGTTGGTTACGCAATTTTAACCCAATGGTGTTACTACACAACACCAATCAATGGGAGTCTCTAGCCCTATTAGTGATGCAGACCGGTCTTGAAAAAGACATTGCTTATTATTTTCTTGGGCGTGCAGCAGACGGTCTAGGTTATAACCAAGCCGCCATTGGCTACTATAAACGAAGTTCAAATTTATCAGGCGACGCCACCAGTTTGCACCATTGCCGATCATTGCAAAATGGATGTGGTGGCATCGATATGGCTTCAGGCATTCAAGCACGCCTCGCTGCTAGTCAAACGATTGGCATGGCACCAACGGGCATTGGACAAACCAATGTGGATGAAACTGTAGTTCAGGATAATAATAACCCCGAGAATTATCCCCAAAATACCCAGGAAAATAATAACAAGAGCAACCAAGAGCAGTTGCAAAAGCAGCTAATTGAAGCAATGCTAACACCGCCCTACAGCCAAAGAGGGGAAGCGAAGTGGACAGTAGAAACAATTAAAGGCATGCCCTTCTTAAAAGGCAACCAAATGACTTTGTACGGAAATGCCTACGCCAATATTTTTTGCGATAGAAGCAATTTAAAGTTTGTATCCATCTACGAAGTGGGTGATGTCGCATCCACTATCGCAACAGGTAATTACCTTCACTCTTTAAAACTCGATGGTTCTGAAATCCCACTCCCTAAACCGCTGGATTCAGATTCTACCGATAACGGCTATGTCAGTGTGGCTTTCAATTTAGGCCCGAAACTTGTGAGCAAAATTTACTCTGCTCGTTCCGGAATTGGGCACAATATGAAATTGGCCGAAGATTCACCGACTGGTCATTGGTATATTATCGATATTACTCCAGAGGGTACTAAGCTCATTAAGAGTTTTATCGATGAGTGCAGAAAACAACAGGCGCTTTTTGCTAAGTCAAAACGCAAAGGAAAATAAGTCAGATTGAATGTCTGTTAACCGGAAAACTGACTCAGTGCCTCGACAGCCTGGTTTGGGTCGGTTTCCTCGATTTTATACCTAGTCAAAAAAGGAATCAGCCAGTGTCTGCTATTGGGAAACGGAGTAGTATGTCCTGTTTTTAGTACTAAATCATAACAAAGTTCCTATAGCCGCGCATTCTTCGGGATTAAGTTCAAAATCGAAGATCGCCAAGTCTTCCAACATGTGTGTTGCGGAGGTCGTTCCAGTTAACGGGACAATTCCTATTTGGGTCAAGTACCTGAAAAACACCTGGGCGGCACTGCGTTTGTATTTTGTTGCCAGGCTTTGCAAGGTATTATCCGCCAAGATATGAGGATTGGCAGTCAACGTCCAGAAACTTTGGTAAATGACCCCATTTCCTCGGCAAAAATCTCGGATAGTACGGTCATACTCGGTATCGGAATAAAAGCGATTCTGGATGACAGCCGGTGTGATTTCAGCGGCGCGATACAAATCTTCCAATGTTTTCAAGTCATAGCAATTGCTGATGCCCAGTTGTTTAACGCCGCTGCTTATGACGAGTTTCTCCATCGCCTGCCAGACTCCCATTGTTTGCTCCTGGTTTGCTAACGGCGAATGCAGCACAAGGCAATCCAGGTAAGTCGTTTGCAAGTTATTGAGGGAAACCTGGAACGATTGGGCAACTTGATCGCTTAGGTTTGCCTTGGGATCGTAAGGGATACTATTGGAGTCCTGCCCGTTCACGGAGGTAAATTTGCTTTGCAGGTAAAGTTTGGATCGGTCTACTAGGCCACGACTTATACAAGCAGCGATACCTTCCCCAACTCCAGCTTCATGGTAATGTTTGGGTTGGCAAGCTGTGTCGATACCCCGAAAACCCGTGACAATGGCTTGTTCCACCAGTTTCGCTGTACGTTCTTTTTTCCATGCCGTGCCATAAATGACCTTCGGCATCTTGATACCCGCTTTGGTCGTGATGAAATCGTCAGGTTTCATTTTTGCCCACCCAATGTGTAATGGCAGGAGGCTGGTAATTGTCAAAGCGATCCAGCAACGCGTCTGGGGTTTTTTCCACCATTAACAGGGCATGGTGGTGTTTTTTAACAAATTGCTCCGCTAAAGCGTGTTCCAAAAATCCAATCAGCAAATCATAATAACCGTCAATATTGAGCAAGCCACAAGGCTTATTGTGAAAGCCAAGCTGTGCCCAAGTCCAAATCTCAAACAGTTCTTCAAGTGTCCCAATGCCGCCGGGCAGGGCGATAAAGCCATCTGCAAGTTCGGCCATCAACATTTTCCTTTCATGCATGGATTGGGTGATGTGCAATTCCGTGAGGTTTTGGTGCGCGACCTCTTTATGCGCCAAGGCTCTTGGGATGACTCCGATGGCTTTGCCGCCGAGCTTTAGTACACTATAAGCCAATATCCCCATACCGGCGCCGCCGTAAACCAATGTGATATTGCGGCTGACCAATGCCTCGGCAAGTGATATTGCCGATGAAGCGTAAATTCCACTTCGTCCTGAGCTCGAACCACAATAGATACAGAGACTGCTAATTGACGGCATAATGATTGTTTGCTGAATACTTTACCAATGTTCAGATTTATGATTTCATTTTATTATGCAACAACTTAAACCGAAATGATTTTAACAGTTGCCAAATCAAGCCGGAATAACCTGGACACCTGTATTAATACCAATCCCAATAAGTTCTCATTGTTACCTTCTCCAAAGGGAGAAGGCCAGGATGAGGGGATTCATATAACAACTTTTTGGGATTGGTATAACTTCCCGTTAAGACAAAGATAGTGCAAAAAATATCACGCTTATTTGAAGCGCTGACTGGCGAAATAAACCATCGCCCTATCGTGGGCTTATTGACTGTTTTAGTGGTGTTGTTGCACTTATTGGCGGTTGTTTGGTTATTACAACCAACTGAGCCGGACAACGTGACAAAACCGCTGAAAGTTATGGAAGTGGCATTGATTTCTGAACCTAGCCCAAAAGCTGAAATCGCGCCACCTGCACCGCCCAAAAAGGTTCCGCCGAAAAAAAAGGCTGTCAAGCCACCAGTCAAGAAAGAGCCGGTTATCAACAAAAAGGTGGAACGCCCAAAACCGCAATTGGTAGCTGATGAACCGTCCCCAGTACAACCGTCGCCTTCCGACTCCGTCCAAAAATCGGAAACATCGGTGTCATCGACAGCATCCACCAATAAGTCTACAAAAACCGGCAATGGTGAAGCGCCTACTAAAGCAGTGAGTTCTGGCGTTGTCCCATTGCTGCGGGTTAAGCCTAAATATCCAATGCGTGCAGCTAGTCGGCATATCGAAGGCTGGGTTAAAATCGAATTCACGGTGAGTCCGACAGGAACTGTTACAAATGCCAATGTTGTCGGCGCTTCGCCCTCTGGTATTTTTGATGAAGCGGCGTTGGACGCAATCAAGAAATGGAAATTCAAACAGAAGATAGTTAACGGCAACGCGGTTACTCAACGTGCGGTGCAAGTGCTTAAATTTACGTTACTACAATAATGGTGGCTGAAACCCCCTACTATTTTTTACTTTGACCGACTAAAGAAGGAAATCTTAATGCTTCATCATATTTTGCGCGCCGCTGTTATCGATGGTACCTTATATATTTTACTGGTATTTTCGGTAGTGTCCTGGACGCTTATTATTTTTAAATCCTGGCAGTTCTGGAAAAACAGTTATTGGAACCGGCTTTTTAACAACGCGTTTTGGGAAGCCGAATCGCTGACCGAGGCAGAGGCATTGCCGACAAACAAATTCCGAGGGCCGCAAGCGCGTATTGCGCGGCAAGGTTTGGCGTGGCTGGCTGAGAGTCGGCAGTCCACAGGCAAGAAACTTAAGTTCCGAGGTACACCAAGTGAATTATTAGAACAATCCTTGTCCGTTCAATTGCAGAAAGAGCTGCACTTGATGGAAAGCGGCCTGACGATACTGGCGAGTATAGGCAGCACCGCGCCATTTGTAGGGTTGTTCGGGACGGTTTTGGGCATTATGCACGCCATGCACGATATCACTGAAAGCGGCTCGTCGAGCCTGGATGTGGTTGCAGGGCCCATTGGCGATGCCCTTGTCGCCACCGCCATCGGCATAGCGGTCGCCGTGCCAGCCGTGTTGGCGTATAACTTTTTTTTGCGTCGCGTCAAACTGCACCGTGCCGGCTTAGAAAATTTCGTTGTCAGTTTCATCCACGCCGCTTTAAATACAGATACCCAAAGTAAGGAATAAAAATGGCTTTTAAACCGCAATCGGAAAACGAAAGTGCAATGAGCGAAATTAACGTCACTCCGCTCGTTGATGTTATGCTGGTGTTAGTCATTATTTTATTGGTGACGGCACCATTACTGACGCAATCAGTCCATGTGACGTTGCCGAAAACTGCCGAGACGACGGCGAATATAGCCGAGCAGCCGCTGCAACTCGGAATTGACGCGCAAGGCCTTATAACACTCAATAAACAGCACATCGAAAACCTGGCTGCACTGGAAACAATCTTGAAGAGCGAGCTAGCTAAAAACAAGGAAGTCGCAGTGCATTTATATGCCGACCAAGCCGTAGTTTACAAAAAAGTTGCGGAGGTCATGGCCACGGTGCAACACGCTGGAATTGCTAAAGTGGCATTCGTAACGGTAGAAGAATAGTGTTTTCCTTTCCAAACAAATTTTTGGCTTAAAACGTTGGCACTTATGGACTTATTAGCGCAATTCCTTGATTTTTTTATCCACCTCAATACCCATCTTGCCGCTATTTTGGCGCACTATGGCGCACTCACTTACGCCATATTATTCCTGATTATTTTTTGTGAGACCGGTCTAGTGGTTATGCCCTTGCTGCCGGGCGATTCCCTGCTATTCGCTGTTGGCGCACTGGGAGCAAGCACCGGACAATTGGATGTCTATCTTTTGATTGCGTTGTTAATCTGCGCGGCCTTAGCGGGCGACAATCTCAATTATGTCGTGGGCAAATTTTTCGGGACTAAAATCAAATCACGCGAAAAAATAGGTTTTTTCAAACGCGAATATATTGACCAAACAGAAGCTTATTATGATAAATATGGCGGTAGAACCGTAATTATCGCCCGTTTCATACCGATTATCAGGACGATTGCCCCTTTTGTTGCAGGCGCTGGTAACATGCACTATCCGCGTTACCTGCTTTTTTGCATAACAGGTGCAATATTATGGGTGGGTGGACTTATCACGCTGGGTTATCAATTCCNNTCGGTAATCTCGACATCGTGAAACGGAACTTTGAACTCGTTATTTTAAGCATTGTCGCAATTTCACTATTGCCTTTGGTCTATCAGTTTTGGCGTAATATCCGGGTGAATCCCTAACAATCAAAACCATGGGTTCTAAATAATGACACTTTGAGTTTATTAGCTTCCCCTTTATTCAGTTTGTAAATGTCCGCAAATCATTGTCTAACTATAATGGTCAGGCAGAGTGAACCGTATCTGAGCAAAGGCTCTGATGCTACTTCGAAAACTGTATGAACTTTTCGGGCTTTCGGTGTTAATCCTTGTAGGCTAAGTTTTCACATATATCGTTATCCAGAACATCTTACGAACGGTATGCTACTCGCAAGGAAACCCAAAAATTCAGTTTTAAAAAAGGAAGCAGTAAATTACTTCCCTAACGTAACCTTAGGTCTAGCTAAGGCTAGCTTATACCGCCTTTAGATTCTCATTTTCGTAGACACGTACTTTTTTCCAACCAGCAAATGTTTCATCATGGAAAGGAAGGTCATTGTCTATGGCATGTTCGTAGCAGCTTCTAAACAAACGGGCGGTACGGAAGGCATGTAACTCATCGTCGGCGGTAACAATCTCCACGTTGCCTACCTGAAAGGTCTTGTTTCTGGACTTGCCGTCATCTACCCAAAACACGGTATAGCAAAGGTAGCTTTTGTTTTTGCGATGATCGAATTTGATAGTCCTGGAAACGCCGGTAACACCCGTGGTGGTTTTATTTTTGGGAGGCTTGAGAAAACGTGTTTTGCTACCCTTAAGTGCGATCAACATTTGGTCGCGCCAAGTGATGGCGGCTTTTAACGATTTGGCTTTGTTCCCCCACAGCTTATGGGAAAAATAACGGCTGCTTTCTTTGCCGCGCCTGACTATCCGAACCTGATAACCGAACACATCGGGTTCTGTGACATGCTTAACTTTTGTCATACTACGATCTCAAAAATAAATAAAACAGGTAACATCAAGGTTATGTTGCTATGCCGGAGTCCCGTTTAGGAGAAAGAATGGCACTAGCTAAATTTGTAAGCTTACGATTACAAATTATCACTGAAGTGTAAAGAAATGCAAGCGAATTTTGTATGTCAAGACAATTGGCGGCCAATCTGGTGTAAAATGACGGACACACCCCTTGAGCGAATAAGCTAAAAGGCGGTTGGCATAGTCATGCCCCTTTGTTTTTTTGGATAACCTGGAGATATTTGATGAGCGTTCTAGTCGGTAAACAAGCACCTGATTTCACCGTTCCAGCCGTGTTGGGCGATGGACAAATCGTAGATTCATTTAGCTTTTCTTCGGCCACCAGCGGCAAATATGCCGTTGTGTTCTTTTATCCACTGGATTTTACCTTTGTATGTCCTAGCGAACTGATTGCCCTCGATCACCGCATGGCTGAGTTTACAAGCCGTGGCGTTGAAGTGATTGCGGTTTCTATAGATTCACATTTTACCCATAATGCCTGGCGCAATACGCCAGTCAATAAAGGCGGTATTGGCCCTGTCCGCTACACGATGGCTGCCGATATGACCCATGGCATTTGCAAAGACTATGACGTTGAAGCAGTACCTCCTGGCGTTGCTTACCGTGGAACTTTCCTGATCGACAAAAACGGTGTTGTTCGCCATCAAGTCGTCAATGATTTACCGCTAGGCCGTAATATGGATGAGTTGCTACGTATGATTGATGCTTTGCAATTCCATGAAGAACACGGTGAAGTCTGCCCAGCAGGCTGGAACAAGGGCGATGCCGGCATGAATGCTAGCCCTGCCGGTGTTGCTGAGTATTTAGATAAAAACGCGGATAAGCTTTAAGTAAGAATCAAATGAAGCATTGCCTCAGGTAAATGCGTCTTAGGGAGTTTCTGGACAAGTTGATTCCTGCTCATGGTTCGAGCCTCCGACAGGCTCACGACTCACCACGAACGGAATCAACTGAGTACCGTTCGTCCTGAGCCTGTCGAAGGAAGCCTGCCGATGGACTTATTCAGATACCCTTTAGATATTCATTTGGCTGCGTTAGCGTTGCTCACTAATTTCTTTCTGATGAAATAAGCTGCAACCACGCCGCCTAATGCCGGAATTTGTCCAATAATAATTGTTGCTGCGCCTCTCTTGGCAATTATCGCGGATAATGCATTATCAAGGATTGCATCTACCAAGAACCAAGCTATCAGGTATCCGATTAGCCCAATAACTGCCCATTTTACTGGTGGTTCACCGACTTTATCGGCAGTCATATAAAACCATATAATGACCCCAAGTGCGGCCAGTTTCGCTAAAAGTAACATGTTCTCTCCTCTCCAAAGTATTATGACAAATTTATTATAATTCAGCGGACAGCTTGAGCTTGAATTTTACAACCATTCTTGAATTTATTCACTTGCCTGTTATCTTATTTTCGTATCTTCTAATCTCAACGTTTTTCATAACGACCCCAACTAAGCCCGTCAGAACCGGAAGTAATTTGTGAGAAAAATGACCAAATATTTGTTAGTAGGTTTCTCGGTATTGTTAGTTACCTTCGTCATTGCTGTTTGCCTTATACCTTTTCTTATTGATCCAAATGACTATAAAAACGATATTGCGTCTTTGATTAAAGATAAGACGGGCCGTGATGTCGCGTTTGAGGGTGATATTACTGTGTCGGTGTTCCCCTGGATAGGCCTGAAAACTGGAAAAATGGTGATCAGCAATAGTCCAGGTTTCCAAAAAATGCCGTTCATTACCGTAGCTAAAAGCGACATTAAGGTCAAGTTACTCCCTCTGCTGTCGCAGAAAGTCGAAGTGGACACCATCGCCTTAGAAGGCTTAACCTTAAACTTGGTTAAAGACAAGCAAGGGGTAAAGAATTGGGAGGATTTAGTTGCACCAAATCAACCACTGCCCAGCGTAGCCACAGCTAATCGTGATACCCAAAACATCAATTCACGATCTACCTTGGCGGCGTTGACTGTCGGTGGTATCACCATTCAAAACGCCCAAATTAATTGGGATAACCAACAAACCGAGGAACAGCTAGAACTAAAAAATATCCATTTCACAACCGATAAATTCGCTTTTGGTGAGCCGGTAAAAATCGACATGGCGATGGATGTTTCCGGCAAGGTTGTAAAGTTCCCTGGCACTGTAAAACTAACCACCGATTTGCGCATCGATGAGAAACTAAATAATTTTGCGTTCGGCGACAGTCATCTTGAATGGCTAAGTGCAACTAAATTAGCGTCTGGTCAGCCATTAGCTGCCACGATTACCGCACCTAATGCAACAGTAAATATTACCCGACAGACAGTTCAGTTATCGGGTCTGCAACTGCAATCCGGCGACATTAAACTCGCAGCCGAAATCAGCGGCGAACATGTTTTAGACAAGCCATCCTTACAGGGTTCTGTCGTTGCCGCCCCGTTTAATCCTGGCGTAGCCTTAAAGCAATGGAGTATTGTTCTTCCCCCAATGAGTGATGCCAAAGCCCTGAGCAATCTAGGCATGAGCTTTCATTTCCAGGCAAATCCTGACCAAATTGAATTTACCAATCTGGATGCCGCCTTGGATAACAGCCACGTCAAAGGCTCTGTGACGATTAAAGACTATTCCCAGCCAGCGAGTTTGTTTGATTTGGCCGTAGATACGATTGATGTTGACCGTTATCTAGCGCCGCCAGATAATGAATCAAGCAAACCCATAGTAAGCCCTGGTATGGCCTTTGCGGCCGGGACATTCAGTTTGCCGCTGGACTGGCTTAGAAAGCTGGATGCAGAAGGTAAACTGGCGCTGGGCAAAATGACGTTTAATCGGATGACCCTACAAGACATGCGCTTAACGCTCAGTTCAAAAAAAGGCATAGTTAAAGTCGAGCAAACAGCAAAGCAATTTTATCAGGGTAGTTATTCAGGCAATCTCAATGTTGATGCGCGTGTGGAGAAATCGTCTTTAACAATCAATGAAAAACTCACAAATATTCGCCTTGAAACGTTACTGAAAAATGTTAAAGGAGACGCGAAGATGGGTGGTATTTTCACAGCTTCAACCCAATTACACGGGCAAGGCAGTGACCCAAAAGAAATCAGGTCAAACCTAACAGGGCAGGTAAATTTTTTTTTAAAAGACGGTTATATCAAAGGCTTCAATCTGGAAAAAATGGTTGAAAACGGCAAAAATCTGGTTAAAAGCGGGGCTTTACCAGTAGAAACCCAACACGACCAAACTGCATTTTCCAAAATCAGCGGCACGGTAAACATCAATAAAGGATTGTTGCAAAATGATGACCTTATTGCCAATACAGCAAAATTGCGCTGCACAGGTAAGGGCAGTCTTAATCTTGATTCTGAGCTTGTGGATTATAAAATAGTTGCCAAACTGCTCAAGGCAGAAGCGACCGCCACCACACCAGAACAAGTCCACGATACGCCCATCGGCATTCATTTGGGCGGTACACTTAGCAAACCCACTTACACGCTGGATGTAGCGGCATTATTGACCGATAAAAACAAGGCAAAAATCGAACACTTTCTGGACAAAAACAAAGTAAAAATTGACAAGTTAATGGACAAGCTGGATAAAAAATTAGGCCCTGGTGCCAGCGATTTGTTGAAGAAGTTTTTTTAATCGTAAATACCGCCAGTCATGACCTCCGCAACATTCCAGCAAAACGTCTTGGCGTGGTTTGATCAACATGGCCGCAAAGATTTACCTTGGCAAAAAAACATTACCCCTTACCGGGTTTGGCTTTCTGAGATCATGTTGCAGCAAACCCAGGTTGCCACGGTCATCCCCTATTTTCAAGCTTTCATTACAAAATTACCCGATGTGGAAAGTTTGGCGCAAGCGCCCGTTGATGAGGTGCTACAGTTGTGGTCGGGTTTGGGTTATTATGCGCGTGCCCGTAACCTGCATAAGGCAGCGCGGATTATTGATGGGCAAGGCCGGTTTCCAGAGACCTTGGACGAACTCACGGCATTGCCGGGCATAGGGCAATCGACAGCCGGAGCTATTTTAAGCATTGCTTTCAACAAAAGCCATCCCATTCTTGATGGCAATGTAAAAAGGGTGTTGGCGCGATTCAAAGCTGTTTCTGGTTGGATTGGCAGCGGTCAGCTTATTAAACAGCTCTGGACGATCAGTGCCAATCTTACTCCAGAAACACGAGTGGCTGACTACACCCAAGCAATGATGGATTTAGGGGCGACTGTCTGTACGCGCAGTAATCCGGCTTGTGAAAAATGCCCGCTTGCAGCAGATTGTTTAGCCTATCTGACGCAGACAGTAGCAGATTTTCCAGCGCGAAAAATGACCAAAAGTTTACCTGTCAAACAACTGGTTTTTTTACTATTACACAATAATCAACAGGTATTGCTGGAAAAAAGACCGCCTACTGGAATCTGGGGCGGACTGTGGAGTTTACCTGAGTTTGCCAACGAAGATGCAGCCTTGAATTGGTGCATAGCCAATAACTTGATAATTGATAATCAGCGAGCCGGCGATATGCAACGGCATACTTTTTCGCATTATCACTTAGACTACACACCGTTATTTATCAAAACTAATAGCCGAATGGATTTTGTCTCGGAAGCTGATCGAATTAATTGGCATAATATCCAACAAATCAGTCAACTCGGCCTTGCCGCGCCCATTAAGAAACTATTGCAACAACATTTTAAAAGAGGAAAACATGACACGATTAATTAACTGTGTGAAATTAGGCAAAGAAGCCGAAGGCTTGGACGAACCGCCTTTTCCAGGACCGAAAGGCCAGGAAATATTCGAGAAAATATCCAAGCAAGTCTGGAAAGACTGGCTGAGCAGACAAACCATGCTGATAAATGAAAATAAACTCGCCAGTTACGATCCCAAAGCCAGGGCGTATCTTGCAGAGGAAAGGAATAAGTTCTTGTTTGAAGGTAACGACGACATGCCACAGGGTTATGTGCCACCAAAAAACTAAATCTAGGATTGTTAAAGGTTTTCAAAATAGTTTGTCTCAGCCACCTATGATTGAGGGATGGCTGAGTAGGAATTTTTCGGAATTTGGTGTGGCTTGTCGGAATAAAAACTGACATTTATATGTTGTTTGCTTATTTCCCAGAAAAATTAAAGCATCCTATTTTAGTATTTCTGATGGGGTAATTTCTATTTCTTGCGGTTGGGTTTCGCGCAATGTGCTTTTTGGCGATTTTGCTTTGCGTTTTATACTCCGTCTAGCAATCGTTTTTTTCTCAGGATCGAAAGCGATCGCAATGCCTTGCACATGTGTAACGCTTAGAGGGTTATCATAGCCCTCTATTGTACTTTCTTGAACCTGGGTATCGATAATTGCGTCAACTTTATCGCCATATCTAGCCAATGCCTCTTGTTTTAACAAAGCGATTGCTTGATTACGTAACTCAATTTGATCAACAAACATTGAGGTATATTTTTTATGAGTGGTTTCGATTGGACCTAGTATTGTGTAAGGCTTGCCGAAGCGACTATCACTTACCAAGATTTCCTTGGTTGGATTAGTTAAGGTTGACTGGTCAGCGAATACTGAAGTTCGTGAGAAAGGATTTTCGCTGCAACTAATGACTAGTACAGCTCCAAAAAAAACGAGAAGGATTCTTGTGGCTGCGTAATTCATATGAGGGTCTCAAAGCTCAGTTAATTGGGTATGTAAGTGGTAAATTAACACTTGTTGATCCCTTTTTTGATCTGTTAGTGATTGCTCCAATCTACCCAGCCAAAATGCGCTGAGCTGAGTACCAGTATACCAAAGGCGATACGATACCACGCAAATACAGTAAAATCGTGCCGACTGATAAACCGAATCAAGCCGCGCACCGCGAGAAAAGCGCTGATAAACGAAACGACGCTACCTACAGCAAACAGGCTGAGGTCATCAGCACTGAACAAGTCACGGTGTTTGTAGACATCATAAAGTGTTGCGGCAAACATGGTTGGAATAGCCAGAAAAAATGAAAATTCTGCCGCAGCCAAGCGGGATAGGCCAAAAAAAAGGCCGCCGATGATGGTGGCACCAGAACGGGAAGTACCGGGTATCATCGCCAAAGCCTGTGCAAATCCCACTTTCAAGGCATCTTGCCAAGTCATGTCGTCAATGGTTTCGGCATGGATGGTATGCTGACGGCGTTCAGCCCATAAAATCAACAAACCGCCGATAATGAAGGCCGAAGCCACCACGGTTGGGTTGAACAAATACGCTTTGATTTGCTTCAAGAACAAAAAGCCTAAGATAGCAGAAGGCAAGAAAGCTATGATGAGGTTTGTTGCCAAGCGTTGCGAGGCGCGTTCTTTGGTGAGGCTAACCAAGGTGTGGGTGAGCCGAACGCGGTATTCCCAAACGACTGCCAGGATTGCCGCAAACTGGATTACAATTTCAAAGACTTTGCCTTTGTCGTCGTTAAACCCCAGCAACTGCCCAGCCAAGATGAGATGACCTGTGGAGGACACGGGCAGGAACTCGGTCAAGCCTTCTACAATGCCGAGAATAATGGCAGGAAAAAGTAAGTAAATGTCAGGCATGGATGTTGGGATTTTGATTGAAAACGATAAATTACCGCTTCATCGATTCAAAAAATTCCGCGTTGGTCTTAAAGTCTTTGAGTTTGCCGATCAGGAATTCGGAAGCGGCGGTGTCGTCCATCGGCTGGAGAATTTTGCGAAGAATCCAGGTCTTTTGCAGGGTTTCGGGATCAATCAGGTATTCTTCCCTGCGTGTACCGGAACGGTTGATATTAATGGCAGGATTAATCCGTTTTTCGGCAATTTTACGATCCAGATGCAGCTCCATATTGCCTGTACCTTTGAATTCCTCGTAAATCACCTCGTCCATTTTTGAGCCCGTATCAAC
>PMDM01000091.1 GCA_003155565.1 Methylococcaceae bacterium
ACATACAATACACACAGCGAAAATCGCAGCGATCCGTAATGGAGATGCGCAAATAATCAACCTTCCTGCCGAAGCGGTCGATCAATTGGGAGGGTATGTGGGAATTAGCCATTTACAAAAAATTTAAAACCAATGCCATCATATTACCACAGTAGCACCAAGTTTTCTAATGATACCAGCTTGTACTATAAGCTATAAGCTATTGAGTTTTTAGAAAAACTGCTAAACTGACACAATATAGTGGATGGTAAGGACAGTAGTTAAGTTCAAAAACTATTTTCAGGATGGTACCTAATAAAAACGCCACCCTTTTTGAAAGAAATTTATCTGGAACAGGCCTAACAATATGTAATTTGTGACTGGCTTCACAAATGCAATTTAAGAACTACAATATTATATTGCTAAGGCCATTGTGGGAAAAACCCTAAGTAATAGTTAACAGCTATTTATAATAGGACAATTATTCATGCACAACAAGCCAATAACAAGCTTAGGCGTGACGTTGCCTGAGTTGATGACTACAGTTTGTATATCTGGCATTCTTGCCTCTGTGGCTATACCAGGTTTTAAGGATATTATTACAAGCAACCGATCTACAAGTATTGCGAATCAGTTAGTTACGGCTTTAAACTATGCTCGAAGTGAGGCGATAAAACGTGGTCTACAAGTTACTATCAAGCATAAAGACGCAACGCCCCGTGAGTGGGAAAAGGGTTGGGATATATTTACCGACACCAACAGTAATGGAGCGATGGACATGACCGATGAGCTACTAAAAACCTACGAAGCCCTGCCCGAAGGCTACACATTACGGACAGGCAGCAATTTCGCCAGTTGGGTGGCCTATTCGGCAACCGGCAATAGCCACGCAACAGGACTTGCCAATGACACGTTCACATTATGCGATAGCTCAAAGGAAAAAGCACAATCACGGGCCATCATAATTAATAAAGTTGGACGAGTAAGGACAGAAAAAGGCACGGCAACATGTCTGTAACAAATCGACACTTTCCAGTTAACAAATTAAGCAATGATTCAGGTTTTACCCTGCTTGAACTCATGGTAACGGTTAGCATTGCGGGAATACTCCTGGCTATCGCTATACCCAGTTTTACCTCCACCATTACCAGTAACCGACTAACGACCAATGCTAACGAATTAGTAACCGCATTAAATCTGGCACGCAGTGAAGCCATAAAGCGGGGTGTGCCGGTGACTGTCGGGAGTAAAGCTGCAACCACCAATTGGGAAGGTGGCTGGGATGTCTTTATCGACGTTAATGGAAATAATATCTACAATGCAGGCACAGATACATCATTAAGAACCTACGCTGGCTTACCTAACGGCTATACGTTAAGGACAGGGACTAGCGTATTCCAAACGTATTCCCCCACTGGCTTAAATACGGTGGTTGCTGGCGATACGTTTAAATTATGCAGCGGCTCAGGAACAACACAGCGGACAATAACCATAAGCCCAACCGGTCGGCCAAGTGTTGCCTCGCCAACGGGTGGAACATGCCCGTAACCATTCGATGCAGAGCCACACTATGAAAAAAAATACCGGATTTACCTTAATTGAAGTATTGATTGCAGTAGTGCTGTTGGCTGGCGGACTTTTGGGTTTAGCGGCGCTTCAAGCTGCTAGCCTCAAAAATAACCAAAGTGCCTACAACCGCAGCCAGGCGACCCAGTTGGCTTACGATATGGCTGATAGAATTCGGGCCAATCCAACTGAAGCTAATAATCTCGCTGCCAGCGTATACGTTGCCACTACTACCGCAACAGCACAATCAAGCTGCAAAATTAGTCCCGGTTGCACACCGGCGCTCATGGCTCAAAATGACCGTGCGGAATGGAACGCAAATATAATCACCGCCTTGGGATCCCTTGGCACGGGTAGCGTTACTGGCAATACCGCTACCCGGATTTTTACCATTACTATCAGTTGGGATGACAATCGGGACGGAGCAGTGAACAGTAGCGACCCAAATTTTGCCATGAGTTTTCAAATATGAACAACAAAACCTATCAAACCGGCATGACCCTGATAGAAATCATGATTGCCTTATTGATCGGCGCATTTTTGTTGGGCGGGGTGTTGCAAATTTTCATAAACAGCAAACAAACCTACAGAATGCAGGAAAATTTATCCAGGTTGCAGGAAAATGGCCGGTTTGCGATGGAATTTCTGGCGCGGGATATCCGGATGGCGGGTTATTGGGGCTGCATCAGCCCTCTCCCTGCTGTTACCGAAGTCACTGGAGCGAATAATAACGCAGTCGGCAGTGTTGACAATATTGATGACGGTACCGATACCCTTACCTTGAGAGGTGCATTTACTCAACCGCTGGTAGTAAATCCTCCGCCAGCCGCTCCAGTGGCATATCCGTGTGGTTCTTCGGATATCACAACCAAAGCGTTTTATACCGACCCCAGCTCAAAGATCGATTATAAAATCCAGAATAGTGTATTGCGGAGGACTGATTCCGGCGGTAATTGGCAAGACTTAATAGAAGGCGTTAAAGATATGCAGATTTTATACGGGGTGGATACGGATGCAGCTGGGGCAGTCGGTTCTGGGACTCCCAATTACTATGTGCCGGCAAGTAGCGTCGCCGCCGCTGACTGGCTGAAAGTCATTAGCATCCGTATCGCATTAACAGTCCAAACAATTGATGGCAATCTCACAACTACCGGAGATGGTAGGATCAGGCGGGTTTTTAACACGACCATTGCCGTCCGTAACCGGCTGTAATAAAACAGGGTATCTCATGAACAATCAGGCAATCTTTACAAGCAAACATCTCAACTGCAACAAGGCGATGTTATATGGCTGTCCTGCTAACCAATCTGGCGTGGTGCTGATCGTCAGCTTAATCATGTTGCTATTGTTGATGTTGATAGGCACAGTGGGTATGCAGACTACGTCGCTGGAAGAAAAAATGGCGGGTAATATGCGTGATAAAGATTTAGCCTTTCAAGCCGCCGAATCTGCCCTTAAAGCCGCAGAAGCCAGTCTGGATGTGCCGGCAGCAGCGTTACCGGCATTTGTTAATGCAGGCACCAACGGCTTTTATACCGATACGGTTCCGGGGACAACTTACCCAGACGCCGTCGCGATTAAGAGTGACAGTTTTTGGGCCACAGCAAATAAAGTGCACACGTCTACGGTGACGACATCAAGCGGAAGCAGCGAAGCTCTGGGCGATGGTATCGCCGCCCCGATATATATCATCCAAAAATCATCTACCGCTGTTTGTTTTAAGGCTGCCTGTCCTTTGCCCAGCGATCTTTCAACGCCTTATACAATTACGGTTAGGGCCACAGGTGCTTCTGCTGGTACCGTGGTTATTTTGCAATCTGTTTACACGCCCGCTTAACGTACAGTGCTTCAACTTTTGGACATCAATANNGGAGACTTGTAATGAACATTTTTAACCATAAACGTTACCTTGCCCCAAAAGCTTTGCTGATAGGCATTGCTTGGGGCATGGTATCGGTCAGCGTAGTTTCGGCAGGAACGATAGCCCAAGTGCCGCTTTTTATCTCCTCAAGCCTTGACCCTAATATCATGTTCATACTGGATGATTCTGGCTCTATGGAGTGGTCGTATTTGCCAGATAGTGTTGGTGCTGCTGGACAAAGTGGTGGTAGCGGTGATTTAAGGAACACCAAGCAAGGTAAATCAACGACCATCAATGGCGCGTATTATAACCCTGCGATAACTTATGCCCCCCCCCTGAATCAGGATGGTGTTAGTTTAGGCAATGCGCTATTCAANNCGGCTATGCCTTGTTGCCGGGGCATACTGTTGATGCAAAAAACAATCCAACCGTCAATTTATCGACCAGTTTTCGACCCACTTGGAATAATGCTACTGATTACGCGGATACAGTTATGCCAGGACCCAATAAGACTACGGGTTCTGCGGCCTATTATTATAGTTATTTACCCCCGCAAACGGGTTGCAGCCTACCATCTGACCCTACAAAACCAGCTACAACGGCAAATATAAATAACGATAACTGTTACGTAAAAATAACCGTGTCTGCCACATCGGGTATTGGCGGAACTGATGAGAGACAGAACTTTACCAACTGGTATTCCTATTATCGTACCCGCTTGATGACGGCGAAAGCCGGCATTAGTCGTGGATTTGCCCAGCTTGGACTTACCCCACGGGTGGGTTATGGCAGCATCAACCACGCTAGCACCAAGATTGACAATGTTGGCATGAAGGTTGTTGAGCGGGGAGTGCGGCCATTTTCTGGCGCGGATAGGACCCAATTTTTTACCTGGCTATTTGGTAAGACAGCAGGGAATTCAACGCCATTACGTGAAGCGCTTGATGCGGCAGGGGCTTATTACACCAGCGCGGC
>PMDM01000372.1 GCA_003155565.1 Methylococcaceae bacterium
CTTCTAATGCGTCGCGACCACCATTGATGACTTTTAACATAGGGTTGCCTCTAATTTTGGTAGTTTTTCATTCTTCATAGCCGAGTGAGTTAGAGTTCGGGGCAAAGACTAAATAATATTCTGAACCGTTGGATATTATGGAAAGCAATCTAGGTTTTAATCTGGCGATTCTTCTAGATGTGACAGTTCTTGCTCATCAGGAGAGCGTGTTTTCAGCAGCGAAAGGTTAGCCCGACAATTTAAGCGGTCAGTTAAGGTTTTATACATAATGGGACCTTTGCACGGACAGCAGAAACTCCGGCTGANNAATACGCATTGATCTCGCCATTTTTCATAAACCCTTAGCTATTTTTCGCCGTTTTCCGTCCATTGGACGGAGTTATCCTGCAAACGCCAGCATCTCGGCCTGGACCGCCACGCCGCGCTTGATGTTGTAGGCCATCGCCGCCAGCATGAACCGGGCTTGGTTGCGTTGCAGCCCCAAGTAACGCGCCTTGGCGATGCCGTAGTGTTGCTTCAGGATGCCGAACACGCGTTCCACGGTGCAGCGGACGCTTGACCATTGGCGGTTTTGGTGTTTTTGTCGGTCGCTTAACGGCTGGTTGCGCTTGGCCTTGTGCAGGATGCGGTTGGCGGTATTACGCTTGGACAGGAGCCGGTCGTGTTCGGCACTGGCGTAGGCCTTGTCGGCGTACAACTGGTGTTCGGTGCGGGTCAGCAGTTTTTCCAGGGACTGGGAGTCGTGTTCGTTTCCCGGGGTATACTCAATAGCCTTGATGAAGCCGTCCTCATCGACGTTGACGTGCGCCTTGTAGCCATAGGTGCTGGTCTTCTTGCCGTTGGCGGCGACCTTGACGTTGTACCCAGCCTCGCTGTCCTGGGTGTTCTCGCCATCCTTGCCCTTGCGTGGGCGGCTTTGCTTGGCCGCGATGACGGTGGCATCGACAATGCTGACTTCGCCAGTCTTGATGTACAGCCCCTTGGCCGACAGCTGCCGGTTGACTTCCGATAATAAGGTGTCCAGCAAGCCCTGCTTAGTCAAGGTGTTGCGGAACCGCCAGATCGTGCTGTGGTCGGGTACGCCTTCGCTTAGCCCCAGGTTGATGAAGCGCCGGAACATCAAGTCCCGCGCCAGTTGCTTCTCCAGCCCAGGGTCGCTCAAGCCATACCAGCTTTGCAGCAGCAAGGCTTTGAACATCAACAGCGGCGGCCAGGCTTGCTCACCTTGCTTCTTGGCATGGATGCCGGACATCTGCTGTTCTATTTCCCGCCAATCAATCAACTGATGGATGCCGTCCAGTTCTTCCAAGGCTACATGGTGCTTGACAAGGGCGTCGCTTNNTTGGGCTAGGTTCTTCCAGGACATGATGGCTGTTGCTCGATCTTGAATAAAGGCTTATTTTACCCGTTTTGGGGCTTAGGGTCGTGCAAAGGTCTTGTATAGTATATTTCGCTATTGTTATTAATTCAACAGATAGTGGCTTCTAGTGGCTTCCAAAAAATAAGTGTAAGTACTAATAAAATATTGAACATGGAAAATCTAAAGCCTATCCAACTTTACAGAGATTTTATCTTGTCGTCTGTGAAATAATTCACACGCATATTCATGTAAAATTTATCGCTTTACCGCTTGTTGAGGTCATAATAGAGTTTCTGAAAAAAACCTCGTTAAGGCCAAGTTATACAGTTAACCTATTGTTTTAATAATTGCATTTCCCACATCTTACTGTACTGGCTGTGCATTTGAATCAAGCCCTAGATGCACAGTTGTAGACCGCTCTAGGTTAGTGCATTTGTAGTTTGTTTTCGATTAAATGCACAATATTAAATATGCACATACCTTATCTGCACAAAATAGTAAAATCTGACGCGTGTATCGCCAAGCCCTCGTATCACAACGCTGAAAAAGCCGGATTTAGTTCCTATGTTCCTTAACGAGGTTTTTTTCAGAAACTCTATTACGACTTCATTATTAACTACACCATTGCATGAAAATAAAAATTGATGAGTGCATTTTTATATAATGCAAGGAGCAAAATAAATGGTTTTCTTTTTGGAGTGTTTTAGAAAGCCGATAATCTGAAGGTCTGCTTAGTAGTAATTTACGTTGATGCCGTCGGTGTCCCCTGTGGGTCGATAGCTACAAAAGGCATGAAATTTCAAACGGCTGCTTTCAAGCCTCTATTCCAGCATGAAGCTTAAAAGCGCTTAAACACAACTGGTACTTTTTCTGACTTGCTATTCAAAGCGGTGATAACGCTTCTTACCATAACAAAAATGGACTATAACGATTCCAAACAATACAGAGATTTTACTAACACATTGAATCAAAATGATTTAAAAAATTCCGAGGGTTTGGGCTTAGAACCCCTTTAAATAATGTAAAATGTCCATAAGTACCCCGTAAAGTAAAATTTTGAAAATGCTTTATTTTGGTCAGAACGAAATTTGATAGTTATGATTAGGGGTGTCGCTATTTTTGCGAAAGCTTGTTTTGAGGTCGTCCAGTCCAAACAAGCGGCAAAAACTTAACGCGACTGCCAAATCCTTCGGCTGCCCCAGTCGTCTTTCTACTCTAGTCCCATACCCAACAAGGGTATGGGACTAGAGTAGAAATGACTCGACGCGATTTCGGTTGGCTTTGCAATTTTACTCTGCTATCGCTATGTTTCCAAAATTTTCATCGTCAGCTAAATTATTAAACAATTTTTAGCGATTAATACCACGTGCGGCTGGAATACTATAACCCTGTGATCTTTGCCGGATTTCACGTTCAATTAGTTATGCAACTTGTTTTAGTCAAGTATTTCTGGAATATCCAACCCAATTTTGAAAAGGCGCTGCATTCTTTCTGTTAACCAGCCCGTAAGGGCAAAACATCATGCGGATATAGAATAATTCTTTTGGGCGCTATCAACCACATTTTTCAAGCTTTTGATATAGTTAAAAAATATATGATATGATTAACAGGTTATTTCAATTAACTTTAAAACTAATTAACCAACAGGAGGAGTTTAATGTTATCTGAAGAACAGATTAATTTAGCAATAGAAATTGGTAACGGGCAGGCAGAAAGAATCATCTCTTTACGTGATCAAAAACTTCAACAACGTGCAGCTGTATTTGCTGCGAAACCTCAAGCAGCACATGCCATTCAGACACAAGAATTTAAAGCCAATTTTGTTGATAAGTTGGGCCACCATCTAGTCATGTTTTAGTCGCTGAAGGAGATTCTTGGTTTGACTACCCACTTCATGATGTCTTGAAAATTCTGGAGGATGACCATGGTTACGACGTTGAATCTGTGGCACACAAAGGTGATAGAGTTGAAGACATGGCCTATAGCGACGGGCAACTTGAAGAGTTCACTCGGCGCATTGAGAAGTTACTTCGTAATGGCTCTATACCACCGCGCGCCATACTATTATCTGGTGGTGGTAACGATGTTGCAGGTGACGAATTTGGATTGCTTTTGAATCATAAAGCATCGTCAATAGCTGGCCTTAATCATGCAGTGGTAGAAGGAATAATTAATGAACGCATTATGGGTTCGTATCTGACTATTATCCAAAATATCACTAACATATGTGTAAATCGTATTGGTCATCCTCTTCCAATTATAGTCCATGGATATGACTACCCCGTACCGGACGGGCGCGGGTTTTTGGGTGGTTGGTGGTTTTTGCCAGGGCCTTGGTTTGAACCGGGATTTCGCGAAAAAGGATTTAAAGTAATTCAGGAGAGAATAGACATTGTAAAAACGCTGATAGATATTTTTAACGAGATGCTCAAAATAGTCACATCACGGCCTGAATTCAATCACGTTCATTTTGTAGATTTAAGAAAGACACTTTCTATAGGTAATGATTACCAAGACGATTGGGGAAATGAATTGCATCCAACTGAAAAGGGATTCAAAAAGATAACTAATAAGTTTGCGCAAGTAATCGATCAATTACCATAAATTATGGAAAATGGTCGTAGAGATAAAGACAGTCACACGTGGAGGAGAAAATGACGACGCATGATATTCAGGAATACATTCTCGTACCAAAACAAGGTGTACGCGCGGTAGATTTTTCCTCTAAGTCGGCACTGTTTTCTCTACCGAAAGCGCGTAGCACGGAGGAACCAATTGAAGCTTTGCTCATGGCGACTGGAGGCGACCGTATATCTGTAATCGATTCCGTGCAAGAAGACGGCGCGAAGTTGGTAACCTTGGATGCAGGCACTGCGAGGAGAGTAAATGAACCGCAATCTCCATTGCGTGCTTTGCCGGTTGTTTACTATGACCGCCCCGATCCGATAGTAAGACCTTTAGCTGGAGTACAAGCTGCGGGGGCGTCAATCGTTATTATGTGCCAAGACGCAATCACGGGGATTCCTGTGCAAGACGCTGAAGTAATAGCGTTTTCCAATTTTGCTGCCCGTACTGGCGCTTCAGGTAGGACAGATGCTACAGGACAGGCTCTGTTGTCGATTGCACCAGGCCAAATTGACCGCATCTATGTTTATTCACCTACGGGTTACTGGGGTGCTTACCGTGCTTCCGTGCATGTGTCGACCCCCTACATTATCAATTTGACGCCAGTGTCGCTAACGTTTTCGGATGCTCTTAGAAGTTTCTATCCTACGAGCAGGTTCATGCCGGCTACCGGAGTGCGGGTAGGTGTTATCGATACAGGTGTAGGCCCCCATAACGATCTTAATCTTCTAGGTGGNNTACGGTAACTGGAGAGTTAGCAAACGATTTTCATGACGGCGATAAACACGGCACCCACGTAGCCGGATTAATCGGTGCGCAAGGCATTCAACCAAACGGCTTACGTGGAATGGCACCCGGTGTTGAACTCCGAAGTTACCGCGTATTTGGTGCGAATTCAAATGGGGCAAGTAACTACGCGATATTGAAAGCCATGATTTACGCAGCTGGTGACCGTTGCGATGTAATTAATTTAAGTCTAGGTGGCGGACCTTACGATGCCATTGTTGCTGAGGCAATCGACGATGCTCGAAATCAAGGTATTCTCGTTTTGGTTGCAGCTGGAAATGACGGCCGAAAGCGAGTGAACTATCCTGCTGCCTACCCTGGTGCAATAGCGGTATCGGCGACAGGTATTGAAGGCACATTTCCAACGGGTTCCCTGCACGAAGGCGAGGTCGTTCGCCCACCACATAGCGCTATTTATTCACGCCATTTCATCGCTGATTTTTCTAATATAGGCCCAGAAATTGCGATCACCGGACTCGGAGTTGGTGTCCTATCAACGCTACCAAACAATCTATACGGACCGTTGAGTGGTACATCGATGGCCGCACCGGTCATAGCCGGAGCTGCGGCATCTATGCTATCGCAATCGGCGGCAGTTTACGGCATGAATCGTGATCGGAATCGTTCGAACGCTATCGAGCGGCTCTTACAGCAAAATTGTGTGCGCCAAGGATTCGGCAATGTATACGAAGGCTTTGGATTGCCCGATCCCACAAAGGTCTAAGGTATGTCTCGCTTTGTCTTGACTGCGCGAGCTGATATCGCCCGTCCGGGTGATCTGGATATAATTAGTAAGCTGCGGGATGTCACTGTAATTGATGAGATAAATAATCGAGCTGCTCTTGTGGAAGCACCTGAAGCACTGTTGGAGAAAATGCGACATTGTTTGCCGGGGTGGTTGATTGAAGAAGAGCGATTACATCCACGTCCTGACAAAAGGCCTCCGATTTCACTTACTGATAATGGAGAGGATTGATTGCGTACAAATACCTACATTTGAGAGTATACGTTTAGAACGATAGATTTAATGAGAGGTGACTCTCCATTTGCAAAAATTGTAATCCGACAGTCCGCTTAATAAGTTTCTGCGTCAGACCTCGACGGTCTGCACCTGGCCGATCTTACAAAAATGGTTGATATGAGCCAAGGTCGGCTTTGGAGAAATCAGTATAACTTTTTATAAAACAATAAGATAAATAAGATGTTTAACTTTCAAGATTAAGGCAATACCGCGTATGCTTCCGTTCCCCTGTCCTTGTTAACGCCCCTTTTATCACTAAATCCTGCAAGTCGCGAGTCGCCGTTGGACGAGTTGTGCCGGTAATACTTAGATATTTTTCTGCACTTAAACCGCCTTTGAATCCTTCCGGACCTTCTCGGAACATTCTGGACAACACCTTTTCCTGACGCACGTTGAGCAGGCCTCGCAACCGGTCATAAAGTTTGGCTTTTTTTATCAGAAACTCAAGCCTTACCTGGGTATAGCTTTGGGCGCTTAATACGGTATCAGCAAAATAGATTAGCCATGCTGTAATTTCATTGTTCTTGTTGGCTTGTTCAAGTGCTGCATAATAAGCCTTCTTGTTCCGTTCAATGGTATGGGCAATAGCAATCAGCGTAGGTTGCCCCAAGCACTGCGCCAAGGCTTTCTCGGCGATTACCCGCCCGATACGTCCATTGCCATCTTCAAAAGGATGGATGCTTTCAAAATAAAGGTGGGCAATACCAGCACGTACCAAGGCTGGCAACGGTGATTTTCCATTAGGGTCTGTTGCATTAAACCATGCTATAAATCCATCCATTTCGGACATGACTTGTATGGATGGCGGCGCTTCAAAGTGAATTTTGGGGGAATGGATTGGCCCAGATACAATCTGCATAGGTTCTTGATGGATTCGGTATCGTCCGATATCATTGAGGTCACGTCTACCGTTGGTCAGCATGGTATGCCAATTAAATAGGGTGACGTGAGATAGGGGCGATTGAAACTCCTGGTATAAATCCACCATGACCTGCGCTACCCCTTGTTCGGCAGGTGGAATCTTACGGTTATCTGACGCTAATCCGAATTGCCGGCGAATAGATGATTGAAGGCTATCACGATCCAGGTATTCACCCTCAATCTCTGAGGTTTTTAAGGCTTCATTGCTGATAAGTTCGATGGTTAGCTGGCTTTTTTCTTCATCGTCAAGATGCTTAAAAGCACCAAACAAAAGCCCTGCGCCAAGCAATAACCTGTTGCCATAGCCAACTAGGGGTAATTCTTCGTAACTAAAATGAGGCCAATCGGGTTGTTGCCAGTTCCAGGTCATGAGCGATAGCGAACCTCTCTATCGCTCATTATTGCACGATATTATGAGCGATACAAGCTGTTTCTATTGCTCATGCGGTGGATTCGCCCACGGATCCCTCAGTAGCGAACACAGCCCCAAATCATTCCCATACCGCTCAACCTCGACCTCGGTCATGTGAATGGGGTTGGCCAGGCCTTTGAAGGCGGGGACGGCGTCGGAGCCCATGATCTG
>PMDM01000469.1 GCA_003155565.1 Methylococcaceae bacterium
TTTTTCCCCGATCCCTGGCACAAAAGGAAACACCATAAACGGCGCATCGTTCAAGCAAGCTTTCTCGATTTATTGGCAAATAAGCTGGATACAGGTGGTTATTTTCATTCCGCAACCGACTGGGAAAACTACGCCAATGCCATGCTGGAAGTCTTGTCGGTTGATGGACGGTTTTCTAATACCAGTCTTAATGGCAATTATTGTGAAAGGCCTCTATACCGCCCCTTAACAAAATTTGAACAGCGCGGCTTGCGTTTAGGTCACGGTGTTTGGGATTTGATCTTCGTAAGAAAATAAAATTCGGGATCGTTTAATAATGGAAAATATCCGAACCCATTCAACCCTATTGTTCTAACCCTTTTTTCGGTAACTTCATGGATACCAAAAAAGTCGTGGCAAAAAGCAGCGCTCCCAGCGTTTGCATAGCGGTAACAGGACTAACTTGCTGCGCGGTGGCAAAGGTATAAGTGCCGACGGCGACCAGCATGGCTAAGTTCTGGAAAAAATTTTGCATCGCAACTGCGCTGCCGCTGCCAATGCTAAGTTGCCCCAATTCCTGTAGTGCTGCGTTAATGGGTACGATAAACATTCCACCCATCGTCCCGATAACAAACAACACACACCGCGCCGGTAACAGGCTGTGGGTAAAGCTCAAGACGCAAATAAACACCGCCATAATATAGCCGGGGATTCTGAAGCGGCGTAGAAGCACCACCGGTATCAAGCGCGGGACGATAGCTGATCCGACTATGATGCCAATTGCCAAAAATAAAGTCAGTAGAGCAATCTCTGTGGCATTTTTCGACATCAAAACCAGCGGTGCCCAGGCGACGATAATCACCCTCAAAGTGGCTGCCGATGCCCAGAATAAAGATGCGCCCAAGATGGCGAATCGGGAACGCGGTGTGGTGAAAAATTGGCCTATTTGTCTTCCGAATTCAAGCAATTGGGATGAGGAGGCTTCGGTTTTCGATATGCGTACTGGCAAAAACAAGGTAATGCAGGCGGAGGCAATAAACAATGCGATGGTTAACGCCAGCGCCATCGTAATCGAGTAATCCGCCAGTTTCGCACCCACCACCATGCCCAATAAAATGGCGAGTATGGTCGAGCCTTCAATCCAGCTATTGGCTTTCACCAAAAATTCATGACCAGCAAGCTCTGGCAGGATGCCGTATTTGGCCGGGCTGTAAATCGCAGCACCCACGCCGACGATACAATAAGCCAGGAGCGGTTCGACCTTACAAAGCAAAAGCCCTGCACCAGCAGCTTTAATCAAATTGCCGATAATCAACACTCTAGATTTGGCGTGCTTATCGGCAAATCCGCCCACCCACGGGGCCAAAATGACAAACGCCACTAAAAATGAGCTTTGCAAGGCAGGGACGTACCAGGTTGCCAATTCATGTGAGTGCATGACCATGGCGATTACCGTGAATAAAATGGCATTATCGGCAAACGCAGACAAAAACTGGGCGATTAATAAGGGGTAAATCTGTTTATTCATGATGATTTAATGGTCGTTTTGAAAGCATTTCAGATATTTGTTATAGGAAACTCCGAATAAGTTGATTCCCGCTCATGGTTTGACCGTTCGACAAGCTCACGACTCACCACGAACGGAATCAATTAATTACCGTTCGTCCTGAGCCCTTCGATAAACTCAGGGGAAGCCCTTGTCGAAGGACTTATTCAGAGTTTCCTATACCCAACGACTATAAACAAACTGTGGGCAATTCACAATGCCAATCGAAACTAATCAAAAAACCGACTGGCGCATCAGGCAAGGGGCTGTAATAATGAACACACGCTGTTTTCCAAAAATCTTAAAAGGAGAGTTGCATGACCATCATATTGTTGTTTATTACCGTCTGCTTTTTGGCTTTTTCCAATGGTGCGAATGATAACTTTAAAGGCGTTGCTTCACTCTATGGCAGCGGCGCGGCGAATTACCGGATTGCTCTGGCCTGGGCGACTATCACCACGTTGGCGGGTTCTATTTGTGCGTTGTTTTTGGCGCAAACCTTACTCATTAAATTTTCTGGGAAAGGCCTGGCACCAGATGAATTAACTCAATCCATCCCATTTATAACGGCAGTCGCCACTGGTGCTGGTATGACAGTCATTATGGCAACTCGCCTGGGTTTTCCCGTTTCTACTACACATGCCTTGCTTGGGGCGTTAACGGGCAGTACCTTACTGGCGACGGGTACGATTAAATTCGCTGCATTAGGCACCANNGCTTAGTCCGGTAATCGCTGTGCTGTTGGCAATGGCGGTCTATACGGGTTTACGGCAAATCCGGCAACGTAAGGCTATTAGTAACTTTTTATGTCTATGCGTAGAAAATAAACCCGCAATGACTTCATTATCCTTTGTGGATGATTCCGGTGCTTTGACGTTAGGGCAAAATTCTGCACGTTCACTCAGTATTGACAGCCAATCAGCCTGTGCCAGCCGTTACGCGGGAGTAATTTTCGGTTTTGATTTGCAAAAGGTAATGGATACCCTGCATTTTTTCAGTGCGGGTGCAGTTTGTTTTGCCCGTGGACTGAATGACACACCCAAAATAGCAGCCTTGTTACTGTTAGCCCCTGGACTTATCTTACAAGAGAAAATCGTACTGATTGCGTTAACGATGGCATTAGGTGGATTACTGAATGCGCGGCGCGTGGCAGAAACCATGAGCCATAAAATCACCACCATCAGCCACGGACAAGGCTTATCGGCGAATTTGACTACTGCCTTACTGGTGATTTTTGCCAGTAAGTTGGGCTTGCCCGTATCGACCACCCATGTGTCGGTAGGTGCGTTATTCGGCATTGGCCTAACCACGAAGAAAGCTAATAACCGCATGATTGCATCCATTTTGTTGTCCTGGGTGTTGACTTTGCCTTGTGCGGCATTGTGTGCGGCGGGGGCGTATGCGGTGCTTAAAACGTATATTGGAACGGTCTAGCGAGTTAGGCGGACCTTCATGCCTACAACAATCACGGCCTACCTTCGGACTTGGGCTTTACCAATCTCTTCATCAGTTAAAACGTAATTTGCAGTCTTAGCCCGTAACTGTTTTGCCATTGCCAAATGTTCAGCAACATTATTTATGCTTCTGTGATGTAAACGAGCCGCCTCCTTTATCCTAGAAAAATCAGTTGAGCCTTCCNNCTCAACTGATTTTTTTAGGTTTATCTGATTATCAAAGATTGTCAGGTATGTTTTTGATGGTCAAAGTAGCCATTGTTTTACTCCAGCTTGAAACCAATATGGGTTCATTATGGTTTTTGGTAGGACGGATAAACATTGCGTCATCCGTCGAATGCTTGGTGCATGACGCTTTGCTTATGTACCCCGAACCAATACTGGGCAAGGTACTCTAATCATCCTCATCTTCATATATCTCACCCGTTTTATCCTTTTTGCCCTCCTCAAGGCCAGAATCATCCGACTCAAAAACCATGCTAAGGACTAATTCAGTCACGGCGGGGTAGTTGATTTTGCCTGACGCCAGCAAGGGGATGCTATCGACGACCAGGATTTTTTTGGGCAGGCTGATGGCTGCAACCCCAGGTGATACGGCTGAAAGGTACTTAACTGTCGCGTCTTTTTGGGTAGTGAGCAGTACCACCAATTCGCCTTTTCTGGTATCGGGTATGCTGGTTGCAGCGTGGTGCGCAGTTGGCCAGGCATTCGTGGCGAGTTGTTCTACTGCGGTCAACGACACCATTTCACCGCTGACTTTGGCAAAACGTTTGCTGCGCCCCCGAATGCTGATGTAGCCCTCATCATCCACATGGACAATATCACCCGTGTTATACCAGCCTTTGCCGTAGATGGATTCCGGCGGTACGAGTTTGCCGGGGTTATCGTTCAGCAAATAACCCAGCATGATGTTGGGGCCTTTGACGTGGAGCTGACCAGCTTCTTCAATACCGGGTATCGGTTCCAGCTTATACTCCATGCTCGGCATAAAGCGGCCTACTGTTCCGGCCTTATAGTACATAGGCGTATTCACCGAGGTAATCGGCGTGGTTTCAGTAGCGCCGTAACCTTCCAGGACACGGATGCCAAACTTATCCAGCCACGTTAAGCGGGTGGTTTCTTGCAGTTTTTCCGCACCCGCAACGACATAACGCATATTGTAGAAATCGTAAGGATGGGCTTTTTTGGCATACGCCGCCAAAAAGGTATTGGTGCCAAACATGATAGTCGCCTTGAGTTCGTAAGCAATTTCAGGAATCACGGTGTAATGTAAAGGCGTAGGGTAAAAGAACACCTTCATACCACTCAGGATAGGCAACATGGAGCCAACGGTAAAGCCAAAGGAATGGAACATCGGCAGAAAATTCAGCACAACATCCAGGGGGGTAAAGTTGATCCGCGCTTCCAGTTGTTTCAGGTTAGCCAAGATATTGGCATGTGAAAGTACGACACCTTTCGGCGTACCTTCTGAACCGGAGGTAAACAGCACCACGGCAGGGTTGTCAGGATTTTGCGCGGTTTTGGGATACCAGCAATTGGCGGTTTTGCCTTGCCTCAGCGCTTTGAACTTGTCTTGCGTCGTGATGGTTAGTGCAACATCTTCCAGATACACCAATTGCACTTCCTTGCTTAAAACGGCTGCTTCAAACGTTAACTTAGCTTTTTCGATAAACTGCCTGGACGTTAAGACGGTTTTGACTTCGGCGATACGGCAGGCAGATAACATAGCGGCTGAGCCAGTTGAATAATTCAACATCGCCGGAACCCGGCCATGCGCTTGCAATGCCAGGATGGTCACTAGCGTTTTTGTAGAATTTGGTAAAAATATGCCGACATTTTCGCCTGCACTGGTCAGCTTTGCCAACGCATTGCCTAAGATGATCGTGCGGCTAATCAAGGCATTATAGGTTAAGGGCTTGCGTTCCAAATCTTCGACAATTACATGCTTACCGCCGTGGATGGTACGCGCATCCAATAAACTCTGGAATATCGTTTGCCGGAATGCACTGGTGGTGAACATCATTTCGGACATGATGTCCGCCAACAAGTGACCACTGAATTTCCGCCGCGCCTTGCCGCGCAGGTGTTCAGGCGTTGATACGCGGGTTGGCGGCAGAATACTGATGGTTATTTTAGGGAATAAACGTAAGCGGACAACCTTATGCAGTCTCGAAAAATGCGTAAATTGCCCCCCATAAATACGAATGGGAAGGATAACCGCTTGCGTCTTATCGGCAACCATGCCAGTTCCATCGTAGACTTTCATCAGTCCACCAGTGGCAGTGATACGCCCTTCGGGAAAGATGACGGTGCGGGTATCGTTACGAAAATGGTGGATTAAAGCCTTCAGGGACATAGGCTGGGTAGGGTTCATCGGAAAAATCCGGGACAAACTCAAGAAAGGTTGCAACCACCAACGCTGTGAAATACCCGTGTTAATGGCGAAGGTTATGTCATCCGGCAGAAAAACCCATAACATTAAAGGATCAAGAAAGGAGGTATGGTTAACAACAATTAACACCCGTTTTCCGGCTTTTTCGTAATTTTCCATACCCGTGATCTCAACCCGGTAAACCAAGGTCAGGATTGCCCCCACTACTTTGCGTAACACTTTTTTCAGCATACTATTCCTCCTGGTATTATCTTAGCAGACGTTAAAAAATCTCGGCTGATAAATGTTTCCTGGGCTTATTTATTGGAATCTCTGAACAGGTTGATTCCACCCATGGTTCGACCAGCTCACCACGAACGGAATCAACCCATTACCGTTCGTCCTGAGCTTGTCGAAGGACTTGTTCAGAGTTTCCTATTCTTGTTTATAATGTTTCGGAAGCCACATCGGGTCTAAATGCCATTGTTCATTGAAAGACAGTAGAATTGAGCTATTTTTTAAAATAGCTGTCTAAGGGTGACTGAACAGTGGTTTCTAAAGATTAGCGCCTGATCGTCAGGACTTTTGCAGTAAACAAAATATTTTTTCAAACATGAGGCTTGTTATTCACACAACTGGAGAAGACCGATGAAATGTATTTATTACCTCACCTCTACCCTCGATAGCGCCAGCCAAATTACTAACGATCTGCACAAGGCGGGTATTGGCGATTGGTTTATTCACGTTTTAAGTAAGGATGAAGCAGGGCTTAGCAAAAAGAAGATACATTCCAGCAATTATTTAGAACAATTGGATATCCTGCGTTTTGGCATTATCGGTGCGATTGTCGGCTTTATCATAGGGTTGTTCGCAGCAAACTGGATGAATACCGCTAAACCTTTCGGCCCAGACGCACCGGGCATCGTTTATTTTGCAATTATTGGTGTGTTGACCTTATTCGGCGCTTGGGAAGGCGGCTTGACAGGCATCGCCAGCGAGAATAAAAAAATCGCCTTATTTCATGCTGATATAGAAGCCGGCAAGTATTTGATTTTGATATATGCCAGGAAAAATAAGGAAACCATTGTTAAAACGATCATGAACACCCAGCATCCAGAAGCCGAATTGGTCGCCGAAGATGGGTATTTCTATAATCCCTTATCCGGGCTGAAGCGGATATGATTTTTCCAGCCAACAACACCGCGCATCACACGTTGGGCTGCCTTACGTCAGCGCCAACAAAATTGCATCAATCTCCTGCATAATCCGATGGGTTTCGGTGAGGCGACGATGATTTTTTGGTAATGCAGGATGCCTTCAAAGGTCAGCGTCCTGCCGTGGCGGCCTGTCCGCTCCGGTTATTACAGGTTACGGGTTATCTTCATTGTTACTTGGTGGTGTCGTTGTCCAGTTCGCTCAACAACTCTCGGGCATGTTGTTCAGTGAAAGTGAATTGGTCGGCTTCCGGGTGATGCTGGAAGCGCTCACAAATAGCTAGACTGGTTAACACTGCTGTCCACGCCTTTTCAAGATCGCCTACCTGTTGCCAGGCGAAAGCTGTCAACCGCCACACCCCTGCACGTTCCCGTTGAATGCCGGGGTGATCCGGAAACGGCTTGGCGATGTCGTCAACCGTACGGGCAGCGGCCTCGGTGTCCTTGCGCAGTTCCGGGGTTTCGCTCCGGGCATAGGCAACGCATCCCCACGCCTCCGCACGTTCCCCTTGAATGCCGGGGTGATCCGGAAANNGGTGTCCTTGCGCAGTTCCGGGGTTACGCCCCTTGCATAGGCAACGTATCGCCACGCCACCGCACGTTGCCTGGCAACTATATCGGCATTGAAAACCGGATTCCGGTCACAAAATGTTTTTGCTTGGCTTTCGCAAGTCCCAGGTTCACCTTGGCAAGCCGATTCACATATCTTCCAAAGTGCAGAAAATTCCTTTAACATCGGCTGTTGGAGGCTATCCGCACGGCTTGACGTTTGAATCCCCGAGATAAAAGCACTGAACGTTGCCGAGTCATAATCGCTAGAATAAAAAATATTATGCGT
>PMDM01000331.1 GCA_003155565.1 Methylococcaceae bacterium
TGCCCCCACCGACATCACAAACCAGCAATAAATGCACATTAGCCAGCGCCTGTTTAATATTTTCCGCATTGCGCCGTAACCAGTCGTAACAAACCGCCTGAGGTTCTTCCAGCAACCGGACCTTTGTAAGCCCTGCAATGCGCGCCGCTTCCAGAGTCAGTGAGCGAGCCGCCTCATCAAAAGAAGCAGGGACGGTAATAACAATATCCTGATCTTCCAAAGGATCGAAAGGAAATTTATGACCCCAGACGGTGCGAATATGTGCCAAATAACTGGCACTGGCATCAATTGGCGAAATTTTATTGGTGCCATCGCCAGCACCCCATGGCAAAATTTGCGCATTTTGATCAACAGACGGATGCGACAACCAACTTTTAGCGCTGGTCACCAGCCGTCCTTTAGACTTCGCGCCCAATAACCGTGCGGCTTCACCGATGATGGCGCGAGTGCCGGGTTGAACAAAAATTATATCGGTTTCAGCCAGTTCGTTTTCAGCAGGATGATAACGCACCGAGGGCAGCAAGGGTTTGGCAGCGACTTGCCCCGGTGCTATCAGTTGCTCGATCTGAAATAACTGGATGTCTTGCTGGTGGTCGTTTTTAGCATAAGCAACAACGGTATGGGTTGTGCCTAGGTCTATACCGACATGGTATTGGGGAGATTGGTTTTGCACGACTGATTTGATAAAGGTTTAGTTTTACCCTAATGAGGGAACGAGTTTTCTCTGTTTATCCCCCCGACCTGACATCAAACTCAATTTTCCAGCGGGTATTGTCTTTTTGGGAAACGGCTTGCAGCTCCAGTGTGCCCACTTCTGTTACTGCGGCACATAAATGGACGGGGACAACTTCACCGGCTCTGCGGTCTTCTTTTGCAAGGGTGATTTCTATTTCAGCCAGTTCTGAGAGTTCGTCGCGGTTCCAGCGGTTTAAACGCGTACCCACGTGGTCTTCACGGCGGGTTGTGGATGCAAAAAAACGAAAACGTACTGGTTCACCTATGACCAAGCCGAATTCTTCATTCGGCAATTCTTGCTGCGTACCTTCTTCCATGCCGAAGGGGGCGATACATAAGGCCTGGATTTCGGGCGGAATGCCGGGTACAGATGGCATGGCACTTTCGATGCCGACGTAATAGGAAGCGGCTGCACCGCCTTTGATACGTACGCCTTTGCCTTTGCGGACAAATCCGTAATAGGCTGCACCCCTGGCTACGGCAAGGTCAAGATCAGTGCCGGATAACAGCCGTGCTGGTAGGGCTTGTTCATCCTGCAACCAGCCATTCAAGACGGTCATCAAGCGGTCAGCCAGGGAATCTGCTTTTAACACGCCGCCATTAAATAGCACGGCGGTCGGATGTATGAAGGTGGCATTTTCTGCTAGTTTGATGCCTTCTAGCTCCCCTGTCGCATGTTGCTGTTTGGCGAGGAATGCGGCGAGATGTCGGGTGATGCCTGCATCCTGGGCGTACGGCAAGCCTGCTGTCCTAAGTCCGGTACGGGCGCGGAACACGGGCCTTGCACTGGCGGGAACGTGGGGCAAGAAGCCTTCGACCAAGACATTATTGACTTCATCACGGGTGAGTTCTGTCCGTAATGTGCCACCGATTAACGAAGAACCCCTGTTTGCAATCACGATTGGTGCGACATCCATCGTCAGATTATTGAGCAATTTTTCTTTCGCATCGCGGCAGCTATGCGTCAACGCCTGAAATTGCCAGGGTTGCAGCGGCTTGTCTTCCGTCTCCACTTTGGCCTTCACGGTATACGCAAGCGCCAAGTCCATGTTGTCTCCGCCCAGCAAGATATGGTCGCCAATCGCCACGCGGGTCAATTCCAGATTGCCATCATTTTCGGTAACGGCAATTAACGACAAGTCAGTTGTACCGCCGCCTATGTCTATGACGAGAATAATATCCCCAATATGCACCTGCTTGCGCCAATTATCATGATTTTTTTCTATCCAGCTATACAGCGCGGCCTGTGGTTCTTCCAGCAAAATAGCATGACCAAGGCCGACCACTTTAGCAGCCTCTACCGTCAGTTCCCGTGCTGCCGGATCAAATGATGCAGGAACAGTGATGACAACATCCTGTTGTTCCAGCGGCGCATCGGGGTGTTGGTGTTGCCATGCGCTTTTTAGATGTTGCAAATAAGCGACGGTCGCTTGGAAGGGCGAGATGCGTTCGACCTCCTCCGGTGCATCGGAAGGCAAAATCGGTGCTTTGCAATCGACACCGGAATGGCACAGCCAGCTTTTAGCGCTGGATACCAAACGAATAGGGGTTTTGCCACCTAGATTACGGGCAATTTCACCGACCAAATGCTGGGGCTTGTGCGTCCAGGGCAGGGTGGTTGCACCTTCGGCGAGTTCCGCTGCGTGTGCTTGATAAATAAAAGATGGCAACTGCAGATAGTTGTCAACAGTACCTGGCGCAGAAAGCTGGGGTATCGGCATAACTTGCTGTGAAAACTCATCGTTTCCCAGGTTGGCAAGGTCGGCATAAGACATTACGCAATGCGTCGTGCCTAAATCAATGCCGACGGAAAATCGTGGTTCGATTGGGTTAGTCATCAAAATTTACGGACAATCTAGTTGAATGGAAGATGCCAAGGTTTATAGTTCAATTTCCGCAGCCGCCACAATATTAGGATTATAGCCTTGCGTAAGCTTGGGTAAGCGCACCTCAGTCACTTGCCAACCTTTGTGGACTAAAGTTCCAGAAAAAGGCGCAGCGCCGACAATATTCCCGGTTAAGCGGATGGCAGCGGCATCAAAGCCTACAGGTACGGTTATATTACTGCCTTCCTGTTCATTGCGTATAGGCGCAAGGCTGAAATGCTCGTTGATTGTCTTGTTGCAACCTTCATGCACCACCCGTGCGGCAGCACCAATATCGGTGTCGCTGTAGGCGGTAATATCTTCCTTGATAAAGTCAATAAACCGTGCTTCTTTTTGCAATAAGCCCAGCACTTGTAAGGCGGCATCCGGTGTATATTCCTTGAGGATAACAGGCTCAGGCATCGGCGCTTGCACAATTTTTTCGACTTCAACAATTTTCTCAATGATTTTAACCACAGGTTCAACCGCTAGCATGGGTTCAATGGTTTTTGCATCGGCTGCTTTTTTATACCTACTCCTGGTTAGTAGCATGACCAACAGCAATAGTATCAGTACAGCCATCAGCGTAACTACAGTACCAGCCAAGCACACATGCCATAAGTCGAATGTGGTAGGTCTTAGAGTTAAATCAACTGCGAAGGTAGTCATTAGCGATTCGAGATAAGTCATGGTTGGCCTGCTTTGCGGCTGGCTTGCTCAAACATTAAGCCTTGCAGTACGTTGCGGGTTATCTGCATACGCATTTGCCGCAAATGGCGGTCAGCGATAATGCCAGGCACTTTTTCAGCCAAATAAACTTCCCTTATTTTTGCCAGTACGGGCTCACAGTGTTTGATAATTTCATCAGTGGCGTTGCGGCTGTCCATATTCAGGTAAGCCGGTTTTTGCATTTGCTCGCCGACGCATTTTTTATACTCATATTTCGACTCTTGAATTTTCTTGATGGTGGCATCGGTTATCGTTGTATTTTGCCACTCTTCACTCGCTTTTTCGGCAACAGCGTTAATTGTAAACAACAAGGTGCCAACTAACAGGACGCTTGGAAAAAATGTTTTCATTGTGTTCCTCTTGATAAGCAATGTGATTTTAACGTAATTTTACGCGATTTGGCTGTAAATGAGTATTGCAATCGACAAGGCAATCGAACAATAGGTGGCGAGTAGTCTGGATGGAGCTTTGCGGAATCAGGGGCATATAGGCACTAATGCCCCTTATTTTTGTTACGCTTCATACGAGCTACCCCCATTAGATAGTGCTGCATGTAAGAAAGCCAACCCATAGCGCCACTGCAACGACACCGATACCAAAGATGCTAACGCTGAGTTTGTTGCTGACCTTGCCCCATAGCGTGATCACAGCGGCTGCGGCTGCGAGGGTCGGGATTCCCAGGACAGTGCCGTACATTGAAAGTGCAAGCCACTCCGGGCATGATTCATTGCATCTCGGTGTCCAGAAGTGCCAAAGAAAGCCACTTACGCACACTGATACAAGTACGTACGCCGAGGCAAGGACACGAGATTGGGTCATTTGACTTTCCAAAACAGAATAGCGAGCAGCCTGGAGGGGGCTTTGCGGAATCCGAGACTTCGAACTACTAATGACCCTATTTCGTCATACTGCATACCGGGCCGCTTCCTAATTCTTAACATTCTTTCTTAAAGAGCCAAATAGCTTCACGATAGCACCGCTCCTAGGCTAAGTCGACGGATAAGTACGCTAGATCCGATTTCAATGGCGCATTTCATACAATCTAAATCATCGGGCTTTCCCAACAAACGGCTCTTGTTTGCCTCTTTAACAAAAGAAACCGATGTAGAGATTGCCAATGTCCCTAATAATCTTTAATTCAATTTTTAGAGGTTGCCTATAGTAATTAGGTTCATGAATTAAAAGGACCGTGAACCTAATTCAATTTAGATAATCAAATTTCTTGTTTCCAAACAAAACATTTTAGTATACCGTTGAAACACATAAACGATCTTAAGGGTTTCTTTCATGCTAGAACAATACCGTAAACACGTAGCAGAACGCGCCGTCGAAGGCGTTGTACCAAAGCCTCTGGATGCCGAGCAAACAGCGGCTTTGGTTAAATTGATTAAGCAATCACCAGCGGGAGAGGAGGCCTTTTTGCTGGATTTGCTGGCAAACCGCATTCCAGCAGGAGTCGATGAGGCGGCTTATGTCAAGGCCGGGTTTCTGACAGCGGTGGCTAAAGGTGAAGTTAGCTCGCCCATACTTACTGCTGCCCGCGCAACAGAATTATTAGGCACCATGCTGGGCGGTTACAACGTTGCGCCTTTGATCGAGTTACTGGATAACGCAGCAATGGCACCCATCGCCGCAAACGCCTTATCCCACACCCTGCTGATCTTCGATGCCTCCCATGATGTGCAGGAAAAAGCCGAAGCAGGCAATGCTTACGCCAAGCAAGTTATCCAGTCCTGGGCGGAT
>PMDM01000256.1 GCA_003155565.1 Methylococcaceae bacterium
GGGTGATGTCACCGCCATAGCATTTTGCGGTCACGTCCTTGCGCATGGCCTTGACCGTTACCCGACTAATGACTTTGGTGCCTATGGCGGCTTGCACTGCCACTTCGTACTGTTGGCGAGGTATCAATTCCTTGAGTTTGCTCGCCAAGTCGCGGCCGCGATAATACGAATTAGTTTTGTGAACGATCACGCTCAGCGCATCCAGCGGCTCACCGTTGACCAGAATGTCCAATTTGACGAGATCCTCCATTCGATATCCGGTGAACTCGTAATCCATGCTGGCAAAGCCACGCGACACGCTCTTGAGGCGATCGTGAAAATCCAAGATTACCTCAGCAAGCGGCAACTGGTACGTGATTACCACGTAGTCTTGCGTTGCGTAGTGAATGCCCATTTGGATGCCGCGGCGCTGCTCACAGAGGGTAACGACCGGGCCCACGTGCTCCGAAGGCACGTGAATCGTTACCTTCATGATGGGTTCTTCAATGGCCTCGAGCTCACCCACCCCCGGCAACTTGGAGGGGTTGTCCACCACGATGACCTCGCCGCCCTTCTTGTGGGCGCGATACACAACGCTGGGCGCTGTCGTTATGAGGTCCAAGTCGTACTCGCGCTCGAGTCGTTCTTGCACGATTTCCATGTGCAACAAGCCCAAGAAGCCGCAGCGAAAGCCGAAACCTAATGCCAACGAGGTCTCCGGTTCGAATACTAACGCCGCATCGTTCAAGTTCAGTTTGTTGAGCGCTTCGCGCAGATCTTCGTAATTGTCAGAACTAACCGGATACAAGCCAGCAAAGACACGCGGTTGAACCCGTTGAAATCCGGTAAGTTGTTCTGATGCTGGATTATCAGTCCAGGTGAGCGTATCGCCGACTGGAGCGCCAAAAATATCTTTGATACCTGCGACTACATAACCGACTTCGCCGGTATTTAATATGTCCTTTTCCCAACGCTTCGGCGTAAAAACACCCACGGCATCAACCAAAAATGATTTTCCCGTGGACATGATCGTAATCTTTTGCTTTTTGCGGATACTACCGTGGACGATCCTGACCAAGGAGACGACACCCAAATAGCTATCAAACCAGGAGTCGATAATTAACGCCTGCAATGGCCCAGCCACATTGCCTTGGGGCGGCGGAATCTTGATAACCAACTGTTCGAGCACATCCCGTACGCCTAAACCGGTTTTGGCGCTAATGAGCAAGGCTTCATCAGCCGGGATACCGATAACTTCTTCGATTTCTGCTTGTACGCGTTCAGGTTCAGCAGAAGGCAAATCGATCTTATTCAGCACCGGAACGACTTCAAGGCCTTGTTCTATTGCCGTATAGCAATTGGCGACACTTTGCGCCTCAACGCCCTGAGCGGCATCGACGACCAATAATGCGCCCTCGCAAGCCGCTAACGAGCGGGATACTTCATAGGAGAAATCGACATGTCCCGGCGTATCAATGAAATTGAGTTGATAGGTTTCGCCATCCTTGGCGACAAAATCCAGGGTGACACTTTGCGCTTTGATGGTTATGCCGCGCTCCTTCTCGATGTCCATCGAATCAAGGACTTGAGCGGACATTTCCCGTGCTGTCAGTCCCCCGCAAAGTTGAATGAAGCGATCCGCAAGTGTCGATTTACCATGGTCTATATGCGCTATGATGGAAAAGTTTCTTATGTGTTTTAAATCCACGAATTATTTATCAATTTTCAAAGCCAAAAAAACCGGGCTGCCACGGCGCTGAATCAAAACCGCAACCGATTTACCTACGGGTAGGTTTCTGACTATTTTATCAAAGTCATGGGTATTACGGATGACATTATTCTGGATACGCAAGATGACGTCGCCAGGCTGTATTCCCGCGTCCGTTGCGACACCATTTTCAACATCTTGGACAAAAACGCCATTTTTGATATTTTCCAAGGTTTCCCGCTGTTCGTCAGTTAGATCGGCAACACTAATCCCCAGCTTGTTGCTAGGCTTGGTTTCTACCTTATACAAAGGCGTTTTCTGATCCTCATCAGGCAACAGACCTACCTTAAACTCGATTGTCTTGGTATCACCTTGCCTGATGATGGTTAATTTACCTTCCTCGCTAATCGGGGCCATGCCGACCATAGGCGGTAAATCTGCTGACGTTTCAATCGCTTGGCCATTAAATTCCGTAATAATGTCACCGATCTGCATTCCGGCTTTTTCTGCTGGGCTGTTCGGGATTATTTTTGATACCAATGCGCCTTGCGGTTTCTTCATCCCGAATGACTCAGCCAATTGCCGAGTAACATCCTGAATTTGCACACCTAACCAGCCATGAGCTGCTTTACCGCTGGTTTTAATCTGTTGGACGACATTCATGACCACATCCATGGGAATGGCAAACGACAAGCCCATAAAACCACCTGTTCGGCTATAGATTTGCGAATTAATGCCAACCACTTTGCCGTCCATATTGAATAAGGGCCCACCCGAATTTCCTGGATTGATGGCGACATCGGTCTGGATAAATGGCACATAATTCCCTCCCGGCAAACTCCGTCCCTTAGCACTGACAATCCCGGCGGTAACCGATTGTTCAAACCCAAAAGGCGAGCCGATGGCTAAAACCCATTCGCCCACTTTCAATTCGTTAGGCGAACCAATATTAACCACTGGCAAATCAGTTGCTTGAACTTTTAATAAGGCGATGTCCGTCCGCGCATCCGAGCCTATCAGTTTAGCCAATAATTCACGCCGATCCGAAAACTTGACGACAATTTCGTCGGCATCTTTTACGACATGGTGATTGGTTAATATATAACCATCTTGGGAGATAATAAAACCGGAACCCAATGACTGCGTACCCTCAGAACCACCGAACCCGCCACCTTCAGGGTCGTTGAAAAAGTGCTTAAAAAGCTCCTCCATTTCGGGCGGTAAGCCTTCGGGCATTTGTTGGTTTTTTGGCATCCCTTTAACCGCTGGCCTAGCCTTTTGCGTCGTGCTAATGTTAACAACAGCCACGCCATTGGTTTTTACCATCTCGGTAAAATCCGGTAACTGGGCAAAACTTTGGCTACCAAAAGCCATCAGAAAAACACAATAAACTACCCTTCTAAGCATAAATCCTCCGTTACGTCCAAACAGTTAAATATAGAATAGAACACAATACTACGGGCAACCCTAACACCTTTCAAGACGCTTTGAAAAATGTGAGTTGCTTACGCATGAGATAAAAGATTTTTCTCTGTTGATTAATCAAGATATTCGAGAGAAATCAAGGCGCGGAATTCCGAAGCTTTACTCCTTCGGAAATATATTTGACCGTTGCGGCAGGCACTTCACCTAACACCGTAAGTTGGGAATCCGCCAAGCTACGGCTTAAAGAATTGATTGCACCCACTGAATGTATTCCCTCAGGAATACGGGAATCCGGTGCCGTATCGGCTTTTTTTGATTCCAGGTAAACAGAGACAGAGGCAAAGCCGTCACTTAGCAGCAAATGGTCTACAGGCTGGTCAGATTGATGTAAGGGTTTACGGCTAAAAAAGATTTGTTTGAAGCCTAATGGCAGGGCCATCACTTCAAAAGCGGCTTGCCCTGATGAATCAGATGTGACTACACCTTCACCACCTGACTGCGTTGGGACGCCGGCGGTCTCAACAATCTTACTCGGCGGCTGTTTATTGACCTGTATTTCGGTAAAGACTACCTGCTCCAAAACAGCCCCAGAAAGGTCGTAAACAACGGCTTTCATGGGCAAAAACTGCGCTTTGGCTATCCATATTTTTCTGATATAGCGAAAATCGTCTTTGGGCTGGATGGCAATAACATAAGACGGCATCATCGCTACATCTTCCTCACCTACGACCTCAAATTGATAACTGGTATCCAGCTCATCCAGGTTCTTCGGGACATCGACAATAAATGAATGCTCATAAGGCCGATGGTCAACAATCACTTGACGCGTCAATTTATACAGGCAAGTGACTTCATCGGAATTCCTGATTATTTCACGTTGGGGCGAATTTAACGACACCAAGCGTTCTTGTTCCTGGTTTTTTTCGCTGGTATGGAAGTATTTCATCGCTTCCAGCTTGTCATTCTTTAAAAAAACAACCGTACCCTGATAATTGGATACTTCCATTGCCTTAACCATTTTTTGGAGGATTTGTTTGGCCGTTAATGGGTTTTCAGCGGCGGAGACTGCACCCGTCGCCGCAAACAAAATGGCAAAGAGAATCCGCAGCTCACTCATTTCTGACCGTAGGCAGTCACTTTGGCATAGGGTTGGAACAGGACCTCACCATTGGTGTACACACTGCTATTGTGGGCTTGCAGGTAATCATTAAACTCGGCGTTTAAGGGCTGGTGATTGGGTTGTTTCAGTTTTCCCGGCTGGCTAGAAGAGCTTGGAAACTGCTGTCCTGGAACAGCCATTGCAGTTATGGTTTGGTATTTATTGCCAGAAGAGTCATCGCGGAGGCTTTGCCCCACCAGTACCGCAGCGACTAGAGTTGATGCCGCTACTGCAAACAATTTGCGTTTTGATTGTTTATCTTGGACTTGCGAAGGCTGTTGGGGTTTTAGTTGCGGGAGGAAATAAGCCGGTTCTTGCTGGATTTCTTGAAAAACCTTATGAGAAAAATCGGATCTGACTTGATAAAACTCATCGGTCTTTAGTGCCTGACTAATGGCTTGATACCGGCACATCTTGTGTTTGATTACTTCATCTGACTGTATCTTTTTCAGCAAATCTATTGTTTCATCGTGACCCAGTTCACCATCAATGAGCCTGGAAATATTTTGATTTGTTTCTTCATACATCGAACTTCACCATTAATCGAGCAAAGGGTTTAACTTACTATCGATCGCCTCGCGCGCCCTAAATATGCGCGAACGAACCGTACCTACCGGGCAATCCATAGCCTCTGCAATTTCTTCATAACTCATGCCTTCAAACTCCCGCAACATAATTGCCACACGCATTTCTTCCGGCAAATTGTCAATAGCCAACTGGATGGTCTTGACTATCTCCTCACTCAGCAACTCCCGCTCTGGAGTTTCCAAGCCTTGTAACTGCGGCGCATTTTCAATGGCTTCTGCATCTTGCACATCAACATGATAATCAGAATTTCTTCTTGACCTCGACACCAGATAGTTTTTTGCCGTGTTAATCGCAATACGATATAGCCATGTGTAAAAAGCTGAATCCCCCCGAAAGCTCCCTAACGCCCTGTAAGCCTTAATAAAAGCTTCCTGAGCTACATCCTGGGCCTCGCTGTGATCCTTAACATAGCGATTAACCAGTTGGATAATCTTATGCTGATACCGGATCACCAGAATATCGTAAGCTGACTTATCGCCCTGCTGAACCCGCAGTACCAGTTCTTCGTCTAATTGCTCGATTTTTCCGGTACGGTCGTTCACTAAGGCTTTCAACTATGCAAGTAGACAGGAATGAATGGTAAAAGTTCTCGACTAGAAAAAAATTGCTATCATGCAAAAAACCGCTATTATCCACAAACTAAGGCTTGTAAGCCACAACTTTGGAATATCAGGACTAACGACCTGTTTATCGCTAAATAATCCGAAATCTTTCCACCTGTGAATTAGTATGACTTGTGATACACATGATGTTCTCATAATCGGCAGCGGTGGAGCCGGCCTAAGCTTAGCGCTTAAATTAGCGGATTATTCTCTAACGGTTGCCGTATTATCTAAATTTGCCTTAACCGCAGGCAGTACTTACTACGCACAAGGCGGCATATCTGCGGTGTTTGACGCAGAAGATTCTATTGAATCCCATATTGAAGATACGCTGAATGCTGGAGCTGGCCTTTGCGATCCAGAAATTGTAAGGCTTACGGTGAGTAGCGGGAAAAATTCAATCGACTGGCTGCGTGAACAAGGTGTCGTCTTCACGGAAGAAACAGTAACAACTGGCGAAACCAAATTGCACTTAACCAGGGAAGGTGGCCATTCTCACCGACGTGTGGTTCATGCCGCTGATGCTACTGGTAAAGCGGTATCGCTTTCACTGATTGACCGCGCTATGGAACACCCGAACATCGACTTACTGGAAAACCATAATGTCGTCGAATTAATCACCACTACGACCCTCGGTAAATCATCAAAAAGCGCGATTGGCGCTTATGTTTTGGATTCAACACAACAGCGCGTCAAAACCCTGTCTGCCCGTGTCGTGGTCTTAGCCACGGGCGGAGCCAGTAAGGTTTACCTGTACAGCACCAACCCACAAAGCGCCACNNATCCCACCTGCCTTTATCATCCCCATGCAGGTTCTTTCCTCATCAGTGAAGCGGTGCGGGGTGAAGGCGGTAAATTGGTGTTACCGGATGGCTCGCCCTTTATGCAGCACTTCGACCCGCGTGGTGAACTCGCACCTCGGGATATTGTTGCTCGCGCTATCGACCATGAAATCAAAAAACGCGGGATAGATTGCGTTTATCTCGACATCAGCCATAAACCGGAAGCCTTTATCCGTGAACATTTCCCCAATATTTACGAACAATGCCTCAAGTTTGATATAGACATCACCAAACAGCCAATTCCCGTCGTGCCAGCCGCGCATTA
>PMDM01000030.1 GCA_003155565.1 Methylococcaceae bacterium
GTTCATGATTAACAAAGAATGTAAATAGAAGTTACGCATTGACAGCCACGGTACACTATGAGCTTTAAAATAACCCAGAAATTAGCCAGCGGAAGGCCGACACATGATCAGGGAAATCACCCGCCCCCCGACAGCCCGTTGCAACTTGCCGATGTACATCGGGTTCTTGCTGGGCGAACCGAAACACGGGAGTTGCAGCCGTTTGGGGGAAGTCATGGCCATCTCCCACGATAGTGCCACCCGTTTCTTGCACAGGGAGTCCTACGACGGCAGGGACTTGTTCAACGAATCCGCTGCCCACTTGGACTTGAAAGGCGGCACGTTGAGCGTCGATGACACCGTCCTGGACAAGCCTTACAGCCAGTATTTGGCGTTTGTCGGCCATTTCTGGTCCGGCAAGCACCACCGCACGGTCAAGGGCATCAACCTCGTCACGCTTTACTATACCGACACCGAAGGCCAGCACTTGCCCGTCAACTTCCGGGTCTATGACAAGTCCGAGGGCAAGACCAAGAACGATTATTTCCAAGACATGCTCGCCGAGGTGCTGGCCTGGGGACTCGAACCCGCCTGGGTGACCGGGGACAGTTGGTACAGTTGCACCGACAACCTGAAACGGATAAAAAACCATCCGTTGGCTGGGTTGTTCGCGCTGGAGGGCAACCGCACGGTTGCCTTGGAAAAAGGCCGGTGGGTGCAAGTGCAAAAGCTGGACATCCCGGACGACGGCTTGGTCGTCTGGCTTAAGCAGTTCGGCCCTGTGAAGCTGTTTCGGACGTGGCTGAAAGACCAGCCGCGCCATTACGCCATGTTCTTGCCCGATGCCGACCAACTGGCCGCCATTGACCGGCCTACCTTCATCGGGCAGCACGGCAAGCACTGGCACATCGAACAATACCACCGCGCCATCAAGCAGGTCTGCAACATCGAACGTTTCCAGGTACGCAGCAAAACCGCCATCAAAAACCACCTGTTTGCCGCGCTTTGCGGTTATGTCCAACTCCAGAAACTGAGCGCCATGTCATTGATAAGCAACTGTTACAGCATCCAACGCAACCTGTTCAACGGGGCCATCGCCGCCTTTGTCGGTACTTTCATGCCGACTATGGCGCATCNNTTAACAAAGAATGTAAAATCGAATGGCTGTTAAGGATAATTCTGGCTGGTCTTTTTGGATAATTTTTACCGGCTTATTTCAAATGATCTTAGGTGGCTTTTTTGATGATAATACGCAGAAACTATACAATTCCAATTTGAGGTGCACATTTTAAAGAACGCTTGAACCAACTTAAAAACTACCCACTTAACATCGGAAATAATGGGCTCGTCCATTGTTATCGCGGATGACGCTCATAAACCGGAAAAAATCATGTGTTCAGGTTAGCTTCCGATTTTAATTTACTAGCATTTATTCTATATTGTCAAAGGCTTAGCAAAGAAAATTTTTGAACTATATGTCATTGCCTGATTCAAGTTGAAGTGTACAGGGGAATGCGCTTAAGGGGGTAATCGAGTTAAGCACTTGATATATTAACAAGCTTTTCTGGGCAATTTCAAAATACACCGAAGCAATTGGTTGCGTATCTCATTAAACCTAGAAAAATGAGTTGGGCCTTCCAAATCCCGTTCGNNACCTCAACTGATTTTTTTAGGTTAAATGGAAACAGCGGAAAAAAGGGCATACTATTAGGTTGATTCCAATAAAATTGGACTATTAATTTCATAGGCTTCTTCTAAGTAGTTGTTTTCCGCCTGCTAAATTTGCAACTTGAAAAATATATGGAAGGGGCGTGTATTATGGATACCGATCAAAACCTTTCGAACCAAAAAACGATGCTGGACAACGAAAAGACTTAGAGCGTTGAAGTAATCCGTTGGATTGCAAACGAACCTATGATGGATTGAACCGTCTAATGCGGTAAAACGCATAATTGCTAGAGGTGCGTGATCTCATAAGGGCAGCGGCTAAGGAGAAACGAATGATCACACCACAGTACGATTTGGCGGTTGTGGGTGGCGGGGTTGCAGGTTTGTATTGCGGAATGCACGCCAACAAAGACTGGAGTGTCGCCCTGTTCGAAGGCAGCCATCGTTTCGGAGGTAAATTGGAGACCGTATCAATGTTTGGTTTTGATGCGGAATACGGAGCCATGCGCTTTGACCCAATCTTGCAGTTCCGCATGGGGGAACTCATCAATGAACTAGGTATCGAGATTCTGCCTTTTCCAGAATATTCAAGCCCCCCGGCTCAACAAGACAGCATGACCTATCCACTGGCTGTTGACGAGCGCGGTTTAACTACCTTGGAACTTTTCAAACTTGCGATGCAACGGGTGTTGGAAGTATCTGAAGCGGAATTGCTGGCGATGAGCGAGGAACAACTCGAATCGATCCGCCGGGACAGCATCTTTTTTGGTAGGCCATTATGGGAACAAGGCTTGTGGAACACGCTCGGTAGGGTTATCAGCCATAATGCCCTGCGCTATATCGTCATGGAAGGCAGCTTTTTCCATTTCATCCACGAGAATCCGAGCGCAGCAGCTTGGATGGTCACCTGGGTCAAGATGCTGCAAATGAGCCCAAACCTCAGGACGATCCGTCACGGTATGCAAACGCTGACTGACACCATGCTGGCACGCCTACGGCAACGAGGCGCGCAAATTCATAATGCCCACGTACTCATCGCCCTGGAACGGTACGACCGGGAACGGGTGCTACTGCATTTTTCCGAAGGACAGACTTGCATCGCGAAACACGTCGTTCTGGCCCTACCTGAGCATTGTCTGGTACGCATCGGAGGGCTTCCGATGGGAATCCGGGCGCTGTTCGGATCGGTGTTGGACATCCCGTTACTCAAATGTTTCTTCGTTGTCGAAGACCCGTGGTGGGACGAGGATATTCCCCATTTGGACATGCCGAACCTGCCGGCCCGTGAAGTCCACTATCAAAAAAAGGATGGCAAGGGCTTGGTCATGGTCTACGCAGACCGGCCATACCTGAATTTTTGGAGCCAATATCTTCGTAAAGGCTATGAAACGCGGGCAGAAATCAATGGCGACCAAGGATTGCCTTTGGCTTTCTCCCGTTTCATGGGCATCGACCCTAAATGCATTGTTAGCTCTGGAATCCGTCATTGGGGAACCGAAC
>PMDM01000389.1 GCA_003155565.1 Methylococcaceae bacterium
ACAAAATTCCCGGCAGTCATGCGGTGAGAGTCGGCGATTTGTTACGCGCCAAGCAAGCCGTGGATACCCTAAATAAACTTAAATCGGTGTTCGATTTTGGGAATTGGCTCTTTAATTGGTCAGGAGCAGCGCTGGCTAAAGCACGCGGTTTATTATTCACCAAAGGGCTGAATACAGTGACAAATGAAATATCGCAACGCCTGATTAGTGCTTATATTAACAAGCTCGGCTATTACGCAATTCAACTCTACAGCGGTCAATTAACCCTGGATGATATTGTCCCGACTGACAGATTAACCTCTGCTTCAAAAGAAGATATTGCGGAAATTGCAGCACATAACCATTCGATAGAACCACTCCGACTGCTTGTTTTAGGTCAAGTCAGCAGCGGTAAATCAAGCTTAATTAACGCTTTGTTTGGCGAGATAAAAAGCGCGGAAGGATTGCTGCCCACTACCGCAGAAATTACACCCTATGTACTTGAACGCGATGGTTTGCAACAAGCCATCATACTGGATAGCGCCGGTTATGGCGGCTTAATGCACGGACAAGCGTCCACAGCCTTAAAGCAGGAATGGGCCAAAGTCGATGTGATTTTAGTAGTATGTAATGCCGCGCAAGCCGCCCGACAAATCGATGCACAACAACTGAACGCCATACGCCATTACTTTCAAGAAGAACGTCCAAATCAAACTTTGCCCGTCATATTCGCAGTGGCTACGCATTGTGACCGCTTACGGCCAGTGCGCGAATGGCAGCCCCCTTACAATATCCAACAACCGGACAACGCCAAAGCTCATAGTATTCGGCAGGTTTGTGAAGCGATTGCCCAAGAATTGAGCTTACCATTAGACTGCATTGTCCCCGTTTGTCTAGCCGCTGAAAAACCTGTTTATAATGTCGAAGATGGCTTAATGCCACTGATTCACGAGCATCTTAACGCTGCTCAACGGGTGCGTTATTTGCGCTGTTTACGTCAGCACCAAGCTGAAAGCTACTGGCGGCAATGGCGAAAGCAGACACTACAAGCGGGACAGCTTATTTTTAAAATTTGAGCAAAGAAAAACGCGACCTGGAAATTAGCTTCCAGTAATCGACAAAACTTAGGGCAGTTTCGATTGATTTTGTAAAGTTTCTGACCGTCGGCTCTTGGACAGTCTTTACTTCGTTGGTTGATATGAGCCAAAATCTGTTTTAGAGAATGGATCTAATGCCGAATAAGGCAAAGACTAGTTTGTTGAATAAATTGATGTTTTTTAAATTATGCTGTTTATTTAATTCTACTAACCTTAATCATCTTCTTCAAGATGACCAATCACATCTTTGCGTTGTTGAGGAATTCCAATTACATCAATGCCGTAACTCGCCAAGGTATAGAAAATGACATGGCTCCTTTCGGGAAAGGAATGAATAACCTGGTTTGATGTCATCGTGGCGTTTTCCTATTTGGGGATTTTATGAAAGCCATGTAAAGCGGGAAATCAATGCGCGTATATATTTATCGGCTTGTACAATACCCCATTCTTCATTGAGATACCCAGCGTATACAACCAGCGATAATCAAGTGAAAGGTAGGATTATGCTAATATGTGGTTTCCGTTCACTTCACATTCATCTTAGCCAGTGTAGTCTTAAACCAAGACCTTTTTTTCTAAAACCATGCCCGCAAAATTCATACCGCTTGCTTCTACAGCCCTGTTTTATTGTTTATTTTACTTAATCAGTACATTCAAGTTTGATGTGCAGATAAAAGCCCAGGCTGTGCCTTTGGATTTTTTGCTTCAGTTATTGGTTGCCTATTTTCTTTATGCCTTGTCAAAGCGGGTGTCGGTTTTTCTGGTGATTCAAGCAATGGTTATGGGCATTTTATATGTCGGCAATGCCATAAAAATCGCCTTTTTTGGCGGCCCAATCATGCCGGACGATGTGTTTGCCTTACGCTCACTGCTGTTGATCTTAGAAGGCTGGCGTTTTTTTGCGGCGGCAATTCCCTTGGCCGGTATTGCCAGTCTGTTGCTCTTCAATTTTACGATGCGGCACTGGAGCGCTTACCTTGCGACTTTGGTGGCTGTGTTTCTGGGCATTACGGTTGTTTATAAACCCGCCATGATTGTGGAGTCGATTGACAAGTACACCGGTAATTCAGTGTGGGATCAGCGCTCTAACTATGTGTGGCATGGTGCAACCTTGTATACCTTGCAAGAAGGTTCGCGCTATTTCGCTTTAGCGGATGCTGCGCCCGATATGGATGTTGCCCAGGAATCTGCCAAAAGTCTATTGGCTGCTATTCCTGCGGATAAATCTGCCGAACCTGAGAAAACGTTTGCGCCACGTAATATCCACTTGGTGTTGTTGGAGTCATTCTGGGATCCTAACCGCTTGAAGAAAGCCGGATATAACCAGAACCCCTTGTCGCCAGAATTCCGCAAGCTGTGGAAAAGTACGGGTTATTCGACGGCCATGCCGCCGGTGTTTGGCGGTTACACGGCAAACTCGGAATTTGAAGTCTTATGCGGATTTCCGGTCACGAAAGACAATGTTAAATTTGAACGGCAGCTCAAGAATTCCGTCCCTTGCCTTCCTCACATCCTCGCCGAAAAAGGTTATCGTACGGTTGCCTCGCACCCCAATGTGCCGGTGTTCTGGAATCGCGTCAACGCCTACCGGAATATTGGTTTTCAAACCTACTGGTCGATAGCCGATTTTGTCCAGGATGACATGAACCGGGAATTTATGTCGGATGCCACTTTGTACAGGCAGGTACTGGAGAAAATATCACCGTCTCTGGAAAAAAAACAACCGATACTGGATTATATCGTGACTTATTTTGGGCACTGGAATTATCCACTTGGGGCAATGCGGCCTAGCAAAATCACAGCCAACTCCCAAGTTGAAGAAGTCGTTACCTATGCCAACACGACCTACTACAAATCACGTGAGTTAATGGCTTTTATTGACCAAGTGCGTAAGCGCGATCCCGAAAGCATTATCGCGGTATTTGGCGATCACTTGCCGTTTCTGGGAGAAAACTTTGCCGGATATGTCGATTCGGGCGTGTTAGCCGCTAACCGCAGCGACTTTACGCCGGAGATGTTCAAGTTTTATGTCAGCACCCCCATGATTATTATTGATGGCAAAAAAGGGCCAGTGAAGATTGGCAGTTTACCTCTATATCAAGTGCCGAAACTGTTACTTGACTTGCTGAATGACAAGGATGCCACCATCCTGGATTACAGCCACCCTTTACCGGGCATGCGGGTGCGGCCTCTGCCCGGTTTACATTTTAATGTGTTAAAAGATGGCAAGATTGATGTTTGTAAAGAACCACCCTTTTCGGAATCTTGTCTAACGTCTACGCATTGGCTTGGCGATGTGACAGCGGTAAGTAATGATTTGTTTATCGGGCAACAATTTACACGGATTAAGCATCCGGTTGATGAAGCGGTAAAGGCGGTGTTGCCTGAAAATACTACTGTTGAAACAACGGATAAGAAAGATAACCAGAAACCGGACATCGGCACAAAAAAGTAATCGGTACCGTAAAATTTAGGAGCAAATAAGTGAACAAATATTTTTTAACTATGGCTGTCAGCCTACTTGCCGGGATTGCAAAAACGGGTGCGGCTGAACCTTACAAACTGCCCATACAACTAGACTATAGTCTGATTAAAAAAGCGGTGGTCAGCCAGCTTTTTACGGGCGAGGGCGGGGCTGCTGAAGTGTGGAATGACAAACATAAATGCAGTTTTCTAAAGCTGTACAACCCCAGGATCTCCGGTGAAGGTGGGCAAATCAAGCTGTTGAACGACGTGCAAGCGCAGTTTGGCACCTCTTTTGGCGGTCAATGTATCACCGTTTTGGCTTGGGATGGCGCGTTGGAAACTTTTCAGCAACCGACGATCAGCGCAGACCAATCCGTACTCAGTCTGCCAGTTACCAAAGCGAATGCTTATGACAGGCAAGGCCAACAGTTAACGATAGATAAGCTGCAAGACCTAATAAAGCGTGTGGCTGAACCCAAATTGGCGGAGGTCAAAGTAGACTTAAATAAGTCTCGCGGCGACATGGAACGCACCTTGGCCGGATTTTTACCGAAAGAAAATGCAGGTGAAATCAAAAAAATACTGGAAACCTTAAAGTTTAGCAGTGCCGATGCCAATGATGGGGGCGTAAACATTAAACTGGCTTTCGATGCGCCACTAAAAAAGGTGACACCGAAACCTGAAGCGCCTTTTACCGAAGCAGAGCAAAAACAGTGGCAAGCGAACTGGCAGGAATGGGATGGTTTTTTGAGCAAAGCCATTAATCAGGCCGCAAGCGAAACGCAATCGCCAGAACTGCGCGATACCTTGACGGAGATTTTATTGGAGTCTCGCAACGCATTTCAAGCTGGTTTAAAAGCACAAAGCCCGGAAAGTAGTGATCCTGTACGGGTATTTTTCACCCAAACTTGGCAAAAGCTGGCACCGCAATTACGTACATTGGCAAAACAACTGCCTGAAGTTGAAGGCTTACGTTATTTGACGTTTATAGCCGCCACCGATGTAATTTATGAGCTGGAAAACATTGGCGCACCGTTCGGGTTAGAGGTTTCATCAGATGGTTTACGAAGATTGGCGCGGATGTTGATGGCTGGAAAGCAACAGGCAGGGGTAAAATAATCTTCATTATTTTGTTTATCCATACAAAAATGTAAGGAGATTCAATCATGAAATACATAAATTTTATTTTTATAGCACTTATAACATTGTCCTTATCAGCCAATGCCGAAGTCTTTAAATGCAAGAACGCGACAGGAAAAATTATCTATCAATCCGAACCTTGTTCATCAGGGGAGATACCGCAGGGTGTTATCAAGGTAAAGCAAATGACTCCCGAAGAAACCGAAGCAGCTAAGGCTAAATTAAAAGCTTGGCAGGAAGAACAGGCGGTCAATGAAGCAGCAAAAATTGAAGCGGAAAAAGAGCGGCAAGCAGAATTGGAAATACAAGAGAGCCTGGCGTTACAAAGGCGCAGTGCCATTGCGCAAGAGCAACAGGCGATTGCGGCTCAGCAACGCCCATATTTAGGGGGCGGAGGAGTTTTCATTCCTTCGTATGGCTTTAATGGCCGAAATTTTGGCAATCAAATGTTCCCGCCGTTTGGAACATTGAATCCAAACATATTACCTCAACAACAGCCCAATAATTCGTGGAATCAGAATATGACGCCGTCACAGCCACTTGGTCAATCTCCCTTGCCTGTGCCCTCGTTTAGTCCTCACCCTGCAGCACCCGGAATAATTAAGCGCCATTAATAAAATGTACGCTAACTTTGAAATAGACTTAAATTCAANNTTCCATAACATTTTCCATCAATGAACACAGTGCAAGCAAATATCAATACTGCCAGAGTAGGGCCAGGGTTTTTGGCTAAAGAACGCATCATCGCCCAGCCCGGTTTCAACCGCTGGTTAGTTCCTCCCGCTGCCTTGGCTATCCATCTATGTATAGGCATGGCTTATGGTTTTTCCGTATTCTGGCTACCGCTTTCAAAGGCCGTAGGCATCAAAGAAGTAATCGAGTGCGGCTCTGAAATAGGTTTTTTGCAGGAACTGACTGTTACTCATTGCGACTGGAAAATTTCGACCTTGGGCTGGATGTACACCTTATTTTTTGTATTCCTTGGCTCATCTGCTGCCTTGTGGGGTGGTTGGCTAGAGCATGTCGGCCCACGTAAAGCGGCTGTCGTTAGTGCCTGTTGCTGGTGTGGCGGCATGTTATTTTCCGCTTTGGGTATTTATTACCATCAATTTTGGATGATGTTGCTAGGTTCTGGGGTGATTGGAGGCATCGGTTTGGGCTTGGGTTATATCTCGCCGGTATCGACCCTGATTAAATGGTTTCCAGACCGACGAGGTATGGCTACGGGCATGGCGATCATGGGTTTTGGCGGCGGTGCCATGATAGGTTCTCCGTTAGCGGCAGAATTAATCAAGTATTTTGCGACTGAAACGGATGTAGGCGTTATGCCCACGCTTATGGTGATGGCAGTGGTTTATTTCGTGTTTATGATGTCTGGTGCGTTGGGTTATCGCATACCAGCGTCTGGTTGGCAACCAGACGATTGGAATCCTCCTGATGCCAGTAAAACCAGTAAAATGATTACCCAAAAACACGTACACGTAAAAAATGTATTCAAGATTAAGCAGTTCTGGTTGTTATGGGGTGTGTTATGTATGAATGTCAGCGCGGGTATTGGCATCATCGGAATGTCGTCCCCCATGTTACAGGAGGTTTTCGGCGGTCAACTTATCGGTATCGCTAAACTTTATGCAGACTTAAATAAAGATGAATTAGCCGCGATAGCCGCTGTCGCCGCCGGATTTACGGCTTTGTTGAGCTTATTCAACATAGGTGGGCGATTTTTTTGGGCAAGTTTGTCGGACAGATTGGGTCGTAAAACTATTTACCTGCTGTTTTTTTTGCTGGGAGGTTTGTTATACCTTAGCATTCCAGAAAGCGCGAATACAGGGAATATCATGTTGTTCGTAGGTGCTTTCTGCATCATCTTGAGTATGTACGGCGGCGGATTTTCCACTGTCCCTGCTTATCTGGCCGATTTGTTCGGCACTCAGATGGTAGGGGCCATTCACGGACGTTTGCTTACGGCCTGGGCAACGGCAGGGATTTTGGGGCCGGTTATCGTGAATTACATGCGGGAATACCAGATCGGCTTGGGTATTCCGCGTGAGCAGGTCTACAATCAAACCATGATGATTTTGGCTGCAATGTTGATGATTGGGTTAGTTTGCAATTTGCTAATCCGGCCTGTGGCAGATAGGTGGTTTATGACCGACAGTGAATTGACAGAAGAAAAACGTCTCGCACATGAAACCATGAATAACAGCGATGCAGGAAATGAAGCCAGCAGTGCAAAACCGACTGGCCTTATCTGGGTGTTATTGGCATGGTTAGCGGTGTTGCTGCCCTTGGGATGGGGAATTTATAAGACATTGCTCAATGTGAGCAAGTTTTTTTCCTGAATGAGAGGACACAACAGTAATGATACTGCCTAACAGTAAAATAGAAATAAGACCATCGGGTTTGAGTCAATCGAAAATGGCAGAATCCAGGTTTTTGCTGGTTTCCAAGCCTTTGAGCAGGGATTTGTCCTTGACGCCTGAAAAACGGGTTTTTGCTAAATTACTTCCCGTTAAATCAGCATCGGTCAAATTGCAGCCCGATAAATCAGCCCCAGATAAATCGGCGTTGGTAAAATCAGCACCTGAGAGATCGGCACCAAATAAGATGGTATTGCGTAGTACACTACCGGTCAGTTTGGCGTGGCGAAGCAAAGCCCGATTAAGGTTGGCATCTGTCAAATCTGCACCGGACAAATCGACATTATTCAAGCTAACCCGCATGAGTCCCATGGGCTGATTTTTCATATCCACACCCCAATTAGCTTTGCGAAGGTCGGCATGATTAAGGTTAGAGCGATCCAGGTTGGCAATAAATCGACTATGAGAAAGGTTGGCGTTGCTAAGATTTGCGCCAATCATGCTGACTCCAAAAATGCTGGTATTGGAGAGGTTGGCACCGGATAGGTTGATTTTGGTCATGACCGTTAAGTCTAGGTTCAGCCCGGATAAGTTACTTTTGCTTAGGTTTGTCCTGCGTAAATCGGAACCCCATAAATCAGAATGGGTAAAATCGAGTCCAGACAAATCCAGGTCGGTCAGGTTTTTTCGGCGCAGATCGGCGGGTTGGTTGCTGGTAGCCTTGGCAAGTAGGCTTTCTACGGTAACCCGATCTAGGTCTGCGGCACTGCTGGAAATGCACCACAATAAGGCTAAGCTACACAAAAAATATTTAATTTTCATAAATGAATGTACCTTGTATGATTAAGCAGCTAATTACATCGTAGTCTGAGGCATCTGTACTCTTTGGGTCGATAAAATAGACCAGCCAGGCATTTGCCATTTCTATAAAATCAATCGCTGAGTTGTTTTTATCGCCGGCCTAGTGGCAATTGTCCAATTAGGGGCGATAATTCATATTAACAGACGGGATAGCATAATTGTATCCTAATAAAATGGGACGTGTATGGGAACATTATCGAGTGGACAGCCAATAAATAAGCGAGGTTCTTTTCTCAATAACTGGTTTACAATGCCCCTGCCGCTCAGTTTTAAGATAACTTATTTTCCGCAGCCCTTCGTTACAGTAATGTCCTATCTGATTGTATTCCTAGCAGTGGTTCTTTCCCAGACGGCGGTTCATGCAAATGAATTCCACGAAGCTATTGCTGTGCAGAATCATTCGCCTGATACGGTTTTGCAACTGACGCCGGATGAACACAAATGGTTAGCCAAGCATAAAATACTTCGCATTGCTTATGATGGTGGTTTGCCACCTTATAGTTTTGTTAATGACCTGGGCAAAATCGACGGTATTGCAGTTGAAATAATGGCGATTCTGAGCGAACGGCTAGGTGTCAATTTTACGGTCTATCCCGATTCCAATTGGAGCAGCTTGTACAAAGCAGCTGCCAAACGTAAAGCTGATATGGTTGCCACGATGGTTAACCGGGCTGACCGGGCTGAGTGGTTCAGTTTTACTAGGCCATACCTGACCAAGTCCCTGGTCATAGTGACCAAACAAGACAGTACAGCAATCAATAATCGTAATGATCTTGCCGATAAAAAAATCGCAGTGGTTATGGGTTACCAATATGGAGAACAAATCACTGACGAATTCCCCACTGCCAAACGGGTTAAAGTCAACACCATGTTGGATAGCCTGAAAGCAGTTGATAAGGGGCAGGTCGATGCTGCCATCATCTTTTTGGGTACGGCGAATTATCTGCAAGCCAAGCATCAATTAAATAATCTGAGAATCGCCGCTTTTTATGATCGTAACAGTGCTAATGAAAGTATTGCGGTACGTAAGGATTGGCCGGTTTTGGTTGGGATTTTGCAAAAAGGCCTGGATTCCCTGACCGAAGACGAGGTTCAGAAAGTTTTTGCCAAGTGGGTCGTCGGGGGCGGGATACCTTCAACTGATGAAGTCACACAACAACCGAAAGCACCAGTCGGGCCAGTTTCTATTCCTGCCCCCAATCCACCTGTTGTTGAGATTGAGCAAGAACCCGCTACTTTTAGCATTCCAAAAGCCATGGTTGAGCCTACGGCAGAGACCCTGGAAATTGGTAAAATGGTCATTATTTTCCTGCTAGTCTTGGCGCTTTTTGTAATATGGTGGTTCTTCATTCGAAAACAAAAAATGCTGCGGCTGAAGGTGAAGAATGAAATGACGGCTTCGGCCAGAAATTTGCAGTCAACGCATAATGATGCCATGCATTTAACGATAGAGCCGCCCATTGAAATAGGTATCGAAGATCTCAAGTCACAATCACAAGAGTTGCCAGAGTATCCCGCCAACGAATACATTTACTACCAACACGATAGTGAGGGGAAATTCAGTTATGTCAGCCCATCTGTCACTAGCTTGCTGGGCTATTCCGAAACCGATTTTATGGCGAATTACCGGCATTATTTGACTGATAATCCCGTCAATCGCCGTATAGATGATTACATTGATGCTTGCATTCAAGGTCAGCCCAACGAACCTTATGAGATAGAAATTTATGATGCAGAGCAGGGTATACACTGGTTGGAAGTCATGGATACGCCCGTGTATGATGGGCAAGGGCATTGCATCGGCGTTGATGGTGTCATGCACGATATTACCGCGCAAAGGCATTATGAAAAGCAGACGAACAAGCTATCGGATCAGGAAACACCCGCTGAATCCAGCCATCCGCAAACATTGCATGAACAATTACAACAAGCTATACAACTCGCAGATCAAAGCGATAGTTCTTTCGCACTGATATACCTGTCATTGGATCGCTTAAGATTTTTCGATGGTAGTCCAGTTAACCAGCCTGAAGATGAGGTACTCATAGAATCAACCAAGCGGCTACGTGCGACTTTGCGCGATACCGATGCTGTAGTTCAGTTGGGCGTTGAACAATTCGCCCTGATACTGCCTGAAACGGGAGCTGATGCGCTTGGATTGATTGTAGAAAAAATCAGAAAAATTCTACAAGTTCCGTACCTTGTGGGTGTGCAGACAATTGTCCTTGATGCGAATATGGGCATTGCACTTTACCCTGGCGATTTCAATTTCAGTGATCCTGATGCATTAATCAGCGCAGCCCAAGTTTTATCGTCTTCTGGTGAACCTCAGCCAGCAAAGCCTATCCTCCCGCCTAGCGACGATAGCTTACGGGAAGAGGATGAGGATAGTCTACAACTTCAGCATGATCTGGTCATCGCACTTGATGAATGTAAGCTGTCGTTAAGGTCTTCGAACTCGCACAACATCAATGCCTTGCATCGACACAGCCAATTTTCGGTTTACTATCAAAGCAGACATAATCTGGAGGATTATAGTATCACTGGCTTTGAGGCTTTGATTAGATGGCGACATCCTGAATTAGGCCTGTTATTGCCGAAAGATTTTGTAGACTTGGTAACAGATATTGGCTTGCTTGATGTCATGACTTATTGGATTATCCAACAGGTCAGTTTCCAGGCGATGGCTTGGGAAAAACGAGGCATTCGTCCAAAGCTAATGGCTATTAACCTTGGCGATCTGGCGATCAAGCAAGCCGTCGAGGTTAGCAAAATTATTGCCATTATTAATGAAACAGGCGCGAAGCCGGAGTGGCTAGAGTTTTCGATACCAGAAAGTGAGATCGCTAAAAATCCAGATTTGGTTATTCCAATCATTGAGCAATTAGTGGCTGCGGGTCTGGTGGTGGCTATAGATGATTTTGGCTCGGACAGTTCCGTATTAGCCTTAATAAAGACTATACCTGCACAAATTATAGAGATTGATCCTGCTTTCATCCGCACCCTTCCGAATAATACTGCGGATGCTGAAATTATTACTTTCAGTATTGGCATGTTACATGATCTAGGTAAAACGGTAATTGCCAAGGAAGTCGAAACTGAACAACAATTGGAATTTCTTCAAGCAAGCGGATGTGATTTGATTCAAGGTCATTTGTTAAGCAGGCCTTTGCCGGCAAAGGAAGCTAAGGAGCTGCTGGAGAATTTACCTGACTTTGCCTGGTATTTACGGCAAAAGTGATTGGTTTTGGTAAAAATCTGCAATAAATCAGATAATTGTGAATAAGGTGCATTAACCTGATTGTTGCGCCTACGGTAGTGCAAAGCTAAGGAAACTCCGAATAAGTCCCTCGACAGGCTTCCTTCGACAGGCTCACCACGAACGGAATCAATCCATTACCGTTCGTCCTGAGCTTGTCGAAGGAAGCCTGTCGAACCATGAATGGATTCAACTTATTCAGAGTTTCCCTAACTGATATTTTTTGCAAAATCCTTCATGATTTATTTGGAATGATGACAACGCTATTAAAAAAGTCGCCCCTCCTGTTGTTCTGCGTCCTCACTGCTTGTATGCCCATGATTCACCAGCCGGGTTTAAAAAATAACACGCCATACCTCACAGATAATCTTTATAGCACCGAGGACGGCGCTAGCCTACCGCTACGTCAGTGGCTACCAAAAACAAGGACTAAGGCAGTGCTGATAGCGTTGCACGGGTTTAACGACTACAGTAATTTCTTCGATAGCCCCGGCGCTTATTTCAGTGGTCAAGGTATTGCCTGTTTTGCATACGATCAGCGCGGTTTCGGGGCGGCACCGAAACGTGGTTCATGGGCTGGAATTCAGGCGTATACCGATGATTTGCGGGGATTAATCCGTTTAATCAAGCAGCGTTACCCCCGTCAGCCACTTTATTTGCTTGGCGAAAGCATGGGTGGAGCCGTCATTATTACGGCGATGGGTCAAGTGAGTATGCCGGAAGTCGATGGGGCCATCCTGGTTGCACCTGCGTTGTGGGCGCGGCAAACTATGCCTTGGTATCAAACCAGCTTATTATGGACTTTAGCCCATACTTTCCCTTGGTTAACATTAACCGGCGATGGTGTGGGCGTGAGAGCGTCCGATAATATCAAGATGCTTAGGGCATTGGGTAGAGATCCTATGGTCATCAAGAAAACCAGGGTAGAGACTATCTACGGGCTGACAAACTTGATGGATGCGGCGTTTAACAGCGCTAATCAGCTAGGTGGCAATACCTTGATTCTCTATGGTGAGAAGGATGAGATTATTCCCAAAAAACCGACCTATGATTTTTTGCAACGTTTTCTCAGTAGTGAGAAAGAGAGAAAAACTGTCGCATTTTATCAACAAGGCTACCACATGTTATTGCGCGACCTACACGCGCGCATTCCCTGGGAAGATATACTGGCCTGGATCAACCTGGACTCAAATAAACTGCCTTCTGGTGCAGATCGTAGGGCAAGGGAGGTGCTGAAAGCTGTGAAAGTATTATCTAAATCAGGCTGAAAAGTATTTACCACAGAGAACACGAAGGAAATAATCCGATTAATTCAAATTATTCAAAACTTCGTGTCCTTCGTGGTTATACCATTCCCAATGAGAATTTATTGGGAATGGTATTATTCCTTCGGTTTATCCTAGAAAAATCAGTTGGTCCTTCCAAATCCCGTTCGCCCTGAGCCTGTCGAAGGGTGATCGGGATTTGGAAGGCTCACCCAATGGGTAGTGTGCTGTAGTCCGTTTATGCTTCGACTAGCTCAGCACGAACGGACTACAGCACGCCTCAACTGATTTTTTTAGGTTTATGCGATATTGCTAAAATTTCGGCGTACCCAAATTCATCATTTGCCTGAGTATCCAACGCTGTCTCCTTAAAAGGTAAGTTGATGGCCGCGCAGCTTTTAACAAGATTGGATTGGGCAATGTTGCGGCAAGCAATGCGGCTTGGGAGCGGGAGATGTTCCTTGCCGGAACACCAAAATAACGCTGGCTTGCCGCTTCTATCCCAAACAAATGGTCACCGAATTCTGCGATGTTGAGATAGACTTCCAAGATTCTTTCCTTGGTCCACAATGTCTCGATCAACAAGGTAAACCAGGCTTCTACCCCTTTCCGCAAAAAACTTTTGGCAGGTGTCAGGAATAAATTCTTGGCAACTTGTTGGGATATGGTGCTGGCGCCCCTTAGCTTTCCGCCATCCTTGTAAACATCAATTGATGACTGTATGGAATCCAAGTCAAAACCGTAATGCTCAGGGAAGCGTTGGTCTTCGGCTGCCATAACGGCAGCGCCTGCGTGTGGCGAAATGTTATTTGCATTAACCCAGCGGTAACGGATGCTTTCAAATGAGCCTTCGTTGACAAGGTCTTCATAATGGCGGTACAGCATGAACGCTGAGGTAGGCGGTGGTAACCAGCGCAGGAGCCCACATAAGCCGACAGAAAAAACCAGGGAAAAAACCAGCAAAATAACTAATATTTTTCGTAATTTGGCAAAAAACACACGTTTCAGTCTCTTAATATAAGATTGAGATTTTACAGCCAAACTAATCCTACTCAACACT
>PMDM01000248.1 GCA_003155565.1 Methylococcaceae bacterium
CCACCGCGGCGGCCACCACCGGGCCAGCCCACGGGCCGCGCCCGGCTTCATCAACACCGGCAACCAGGAAGTTTTGTGCGGTTTTGAGTAATTGGTCGTCATCCATAATAACATTGCCTTAACGTAATATACCCCGGCGTACATTACGCAAAAAGCTGATCATTTCAGTCAATTGTTCGCTATCACTTGCAAGATCTTCCATTTGCTCAATGGCATCTTCCAATCGCAAATTCAATTTATAGATTATTTTATAAGCATTTCTGATTAATCTGATATCTTCGGCTGATATGCCATTACGTTCCATCCCGACCGAATTGATACCATGCGGCCTGGTTGGCTTTCCACCCACCATAACAAAGGGCGGAATGTCCTGGGTTATGGCACTTCCCATAGCCGCGAAGCTGTATTGGCCGATCTTGGTAAACTGATGCACCAAGGTAAAACCGCCCAGTATGGCATGGCTGTGGAGTTGTACATGCCCCGCTAGGGATGCACCATTAGCCATAATGACGTGATTGCCTATGACGCAATCATGCGCGACGTGGGTGTATGCCATAAACAGATTGTCATTGCCTATCTTGGTGACGCTTTGGTCTTGCTTGGTACCCCGGTGCAGGGAGGAAAATTCACGAATCGTGTTCCGGTCACCGATTTCAAGTCGAGTTATCTCAGCAGCATATTTCTTGTCTTGCGGGTCTTCACCAATCGAGGAAAACTGATAAATGCGATTTTCTTTACCGATTAAGGTAGGGCCTTTTATGACAACGTGGGAACCTATCACCGTATCGGAACCAATTTTTACTCCAGCGCCGATAACACTATAAGGGCCTATGGTCACATCGTTGGCTAATTCAGCGCCGCTATCGATGATCGCCGTTGTATGTATCAAGCTCAAGGCACCACGGCTGCGCAACGAATTTCGGCACTGGCGACAAAATCACCATCCACCTCGGCACGACATTCGAATGCCCAGATATTACGTTTGCTCCTTACGAACAAAGCCTCCAGCATTAACTGATCCCCAGGCACGACAGGCCGTTTAAATTTTGCCTTATCAATACCAACCAGATAATAAATCATCCCGCCCAATTCATCCGAAGATTCCGAAGCCAATAACCCCGTCGCTTGCGCTAGTGCTTCCAGGATCAATACCCCAGGAAATATAGGTTTCTGGGGGAAATGGCCTTGAAAATAGGGTTCATTATACGTCACGTTTTTCAGCCCCAAGAGCCTAACACCGGGTTCGCACTCAAGCACTCTGTCAATCAGTAAAAAAGGGTATCGATGTGGCAAAAAGGCTTGGATCTCTAGAATATCCAGTGTAATAGACATAGATTTAAGGGCTTAACAATAAAATATGACGGGATAGAAACTAATTAATAGGATCTTGAGATTACTCAGGCAATGTTGAAAGTTTTTGTTGCAACTGACTGGTTATGTCCATCTGTGGGCTGGAATAAATAACGCCGTCGGTCAGGATCAAGTCAAATTCTTGATCTTTAGCAATAGCGCGGATTGACTCGACAATGCGTTTTTGTAATTTGCCCAATTCATCATTACGACGGGCATTGAAGTCTTCACTGAATTCCTGCTGCGACCGTTTGGCATCCCTCATTTTGTTCTGGATATCGGTTTCCATTCTGTTACGCTGCGATTCACTCATTGTAGAAGCATCCTTCTTAAATTTCTCTTGCATAGTCTGGATTTCTTTTTGTTGGCTAACCAACTGGTTATCACGGGGCTTAAATTCTTGTTCCAAACGCTTTTTTGCCTTTTCAGCTTGAGGTGCTTTTTCAAGAACCGCAGGGATATTGACAACGCCAATTTTTAAGTCGGCAAAGCTGACATTGGCGGCAAGTAATAATCCTATAAATAATGCTATTTTCGTTTTCATCGTTGAATCGATCTCCGTACAGTTAAAAAATTCTTTCTAAAGTGTGACTATTGCAAGACTGGCAACAGCCAGCGGTATTCAAGATACTTTTAAGTTCAAGCGCAGTAAGCGCATGATATTTCATCAGATAGAAAATCGCAGTTCCCTATCTGATTAGCCTCTGTTAAATATCAGAAGCTAAAGTTTGTTATTAATAAAGCAGCTACCTCAAACATTCGCCCTTAGAATTAAGGCAAAGAAGGTCAGCTTACGTAACGATTACTCTGACTGATACAGTTAAAGCGTTGATTTTTGCATAGTCTGATTATGAGTGGGTTAAATTATAGGGGATAAGACGACTAAACCAAAAACTTATCCACAAACCAAAACCAGCATTGGCTGCCTTATAACCTTCTTACGTCAATGAATTCGGGAATAAGGCTCAAAAATGCAGCTTGATCAAGCACTACAACATTAAAAATTTTGACCGAAGTTGAATTGAAACAATTGTTTTTGATCCCCAATGCCAGTAGTGGCGTTAAATGGTTTCGCGTTTAATGGCACCGCCGCGCTAATTGACAATGCCCCAAAGGGCGACAGCCACTCACCTGACAATCCTGCCGAATATTTCATATTGTCAAAGCCAAAACCGTTCTGGATTCTTCCCGCATCAAAAAATGCCCCTAAGCGGACTGATTTTGACTCCGGCAAAAAAGGCACCGGAAAAAACAATTCCGCGCTACCCACCATTTTAGTGGAGCCACCAAAAGGCAAGGGCTGCCTTACGCTTGTGTTTACCGGATGGTCTCGTGGACCGAGGGTATTGTTTCTAAAACCTCGCACCGAACCTGTACCTCCACCGTAGTAATTTTCAAAGAATGGCAAACCATGGGTTTTGCCATAGCCATCACCGTAACCAATATCAGCTAGCAACCTGATGGTAAAGTCCGATGACATAGAGAAATATTCCTGATGCTTATAACTGACTTTGTAATAATCCAGGTCGCTGATACCAGGAAGGGTAGCTAAAGTGGATAAACGCTGTTGCCCTCCTTTATTGGGGAATATTGCCCGGTTTAAGGTATCGTGCGTCCAGCCTATCGAGGGTGCCAGTGTTATATATTTATCACCATTTTTATTGACGAAATCCTGAATTTGGGTAGATGTATTTGTTCCTTGCTTTAGTCTGGTATGCTTCAAATCAACGCCAAACCGTAGTTGATCGAACTCGTTCAGTGGAATGCCAAAATCCATGCCCGCATTAGCAATCGTTGTTGAATAGTTGGCAATATTGATCTGTCCGGCATTTCGATCCGTATAACCCAGGTTATAGCCCAAACTGACACCATCCGTGGTGAAATAGGGGTTAAAGAATCCGAACTGATAACTGGTCAAATAACTACTGTTATTAAAAGCAAGGTTTACCCGTTTCCCTGAACCAAAAACGTTGTCCTGGGACAAGTTGGCATTTATCACAATGCCTTGTACCTGGGAAAAACCGATACCGGCCGATAAGTTACCGGAAGACTTTTCAACGACTTTGTAATTGACATCAAGCTGGTCTGCGGTGCCGGGAACTGGCGGCGTTTCGACATTAACCGACTCAAAATAACCCAGTCTTTCAAGCCGTGTTTTCGAGCGTTCAATTTTTGAACTGGATGCCCAACTGGATTCCATCTGGCGCATTTCGCGGCGCAACACTTCATCGCGGGTTTTAGTATTACCACTAAAATTTATACGGCGAACATAAGCCCGTTTGCCGGGATCGACAAAAAAAGCCATGTCCACGGTTTTGTTCGCTTCATGAATTTCCGGCACCATATTGACATTAGCAAACGCATAGCCGTCGTCACCCAAACGATCTTGAATGGCTTTGGACGTCTCTGTGGCATTTTTTCTGGAAAAAGTTTCTCCAGGCCCGACCGTCATCAGCTTGATAAGCTCATCGGGTTTCACGACCAGATTCCCAGTCAACTTGACCTTATCTAACTTATAGATAGCGCCTTCCTTGACGTTGATGGTGACATAAATATCTTTTTTATCGGGCGTTATGGCAACTTGAGTAGATTCAATAGCAAAGTTGATATAACCCCTATCGAGATAATAAGATCGCAATGTTTCCAAATCGGCAGATAATTTCTGCTTGGAATACTGATCGTCTTTAGAGTAGAACGATAGCAGATTGGTGGTGTTTAGCTCCAGCTTTTTCAACAAGGTTTTATCCTCGAAGGCTTTATTGCCGACAACATTGATTTCCTTGATTTTTGTGACCCGGCCTTCTGAAATGTTGATACGAATGCCGACCCGGTTGCGGGTCAAATTAGCCACTTCAGTTTTGATCTTCAAACTATATTTGCCGTGGCTGAGGTACTGGCGTTTTAATTCAAGCTCGACTTTGTCCAGCACTTGGCGGTCAAATATTTTGCCTTCAGCCAAACCGATCTTATCTAACGCTTTAGTCAAATCATCCTTACTTATATCCTTGTTGCCTTCAAAAATAATTTTTGCAATTGATGGTCGCTCAACTACATTTACAATAAGGACTGAGCCTTCCCTTTCCAACGTGACATCTTTAAAAAAACCGGTTTTGAATAAGGACTTGATGGCTGGCCCGACATTGCTCAAGGAAAACCGCTCACCGACATTAATGGGAAGATAGTTAAATACCGTTCCCTCAGAAATGCGCTGCAATCCCTTTACTTGAATATTGCTGACAATGAACTCTTCTTCGCTTTTGACCGACTGAGAAACGAGTAGCAGGCATAGCAGTAAAAAACGTGTAAATATGTGTAATTTCATCTAAACCTAAAGAAACGTCATTGTGCCTACTACAAAAACTAGGTGATTATAATACAGTAAATATTCAATCAGCTTAAGCCCTGCTTATGGAAAAAGCCAATACCTCATCAATAGCTGGGCTATTCGACAGTAACATCAAGACTCGATCCAACCCTATGGCTATGCCCGAGCAGTCCGGCAAACCTCCAGCCAATGCTGCCATTAGACGTTCATCTTTGACTACAGATGGGCGCTGTGTGCCTTGCCTGATAGCAATCTCCTTATCAAACCGCTTTTCCTGTTCGTTTAAATCGACCAGTTCATAATAACCATTACCTAACTCTACGCCGTTGATAAATAGCTCAACTCGATCAGTCACCAAAGCATTGTCTTCGTTTATCCTTGCTAACGATGACATGCAAACGGGGTAGCCATACACTAACCATAAGGCATTATGTCCCAGATGTGGCTGAATTTGGTGACTGAAAATAAAATCCAGCCAGAGTGCGTGATCGTGTCCGCAGAGGGTTATCGCGTCAATAAGCCCACTATTCTGGGCAAAATTAGAGTAATCTTCGTAAGAGAATACCAAAGGATTCAAGCCTGTATATTGCTGAAAAAGGCTTTGATAACTGATCCTCTGCGTGGGCTGTAACATTTGGCTGCCATTGAACAAAAACGCTATCAATTCACCTACTTCGTCCATCAATTGCGATAGGTTATAACCAACGCGATACCACTCAAGCAGGGTAAATTCAGGATTATGGAAGCGTCCTGATTCACCATTCCTAAACGCCTTACAGATCTGGTAAATAGACCCGCTGCCTGCGGCAAGCAGGCGTTTCATGGCAAACTCGG
>PMDM01000167.1 GCA_003155565.1 Methylococcaceae bacterium
CAACTTTCAAGAGTTCGTTTAGAGTTGGCGGCAGCTTATAAGCAGGTAGGCAATAATGATGCTGCACAATTGGAACTGCAAAAAGTATTGGCTGAAAATCCAGATGCCGAAGTAAAGCAACTCATAGAGAAAGCGGTAGTGGATATAGAAGAGCCACAGGCAGAATCCAAGCGGTTTTATGCTGCGATCCGAGCTTCAATGGGCCCAGAATACGATAGCAATATCAATGTTGGGCCTAGGGATGAGCGCATTTTGTTGGCAAATAACCAAGCGCTGACATCAAAGAACCTCGACGGATGGCTGCTCAAGTTTAACCTTAATGGTGATGCGCTTTATGATTTTGGCAAGCCAAATGGGTTTGTTTGGCATAATCATATTCAATTTCTCCATCAGGAATACCCAGANNGATTATTATGCCTCCCGATTTAAGGCGAAACTGCCGTTCGGATTCATAGATCGGCGATTTTCAAATGTATCGTTATCCCGTTCCTATTATTTCATGCCTAATATTGAAATAAACGTGCTGGACAACACTGATTTTGCTTTGTCGTACCGTTATGAAAATGAAGATTTTACCGCCGCCCAATTTAATGCTTTAAGCGGCATCACACATACCGGTACGTTTGGGCCGAGGTACAAATTTGAAGCCTTTAGTGCAGAGCATTCGCTGGCATTATTTGGCACTTATAGTCGGCGTAATGCCAATACGGACCGTTTTTCCTATGACGAANNACGGTTTAAAACGGGGACAGAACTCTATCTGGATTTCAAATATCTTAACCGTGATTATGATGCCCCGGCGTTATTGTTTGTGGATAGGGGGAGGCGATTGGATAATCGCTATACCTTAACCTTTTCATTAAGCCAGACATTTTATAAAAACTATTTTGTGTCCTTGGGTTATACCTATACCGACAATAGCTCGAATGCAAAATTGTTCGACTATGACAAAAACATGGTCGGATTGAATGTTGGCACAAATTTGAATTTTTAACGGTGCATTGAGGAAATAAACGATGAAAAAGAATCACTTAATTTTCGTGCATAAATACACTATTTTGCTTTGCTTCAGTGCATTGTTTTATTGCCATACCGTTTCTGCTGAAAATGTTCCAGCTATCGCACAGATTGAACTGTGTACGGGTGAAATCCAAATTTCAAAACTAGACAAGAACTCTCAAACTGAAGGAACCTTATTTCCTGGAGACACCCTCCAAACGACGGATAACNNGGCCCAGCTACAACCGTCAAATTTGATAAAGATCAACAGGTCACACTCATGCAAGGCCAACTAATAGCCTATGCCATGCCCACGCTAGGTCAACCAGAACAAGCAATGATGTTACACATTGGTGATGGTGTACTTGCCTTGACGATGGGAAAAGTATTTGCCACAGTGAAAGATAAGCCCGAAATTGCAATCTTCAATGACTTGGTTTCTGCGGTGTGGCATGACAGTAAGGGAGAGAAAACCTTGTACCCCGGAAATTTAGTCAAGCTGTCATCAGGTTCAACCGTAGAAATCATGCAAGCGCCACGGAATATGGAAGCGGAAGTTTCTGAACGAATGAGTCCTAAGACACCCGCCGTAAAACGGGCTACCCAAGCTTTTAAAGACAGGGATCTGGTGACAGCGACCCGATTGTTTAAACAAATCCAACTAGCATTTCCATACAATGCGGCTGCAGCTTATCATCTTGGGCTATTTGAGCTTAATGCTAATAACACATCAAAAGCTGTCCAACAATGGCAAAAATATGTCGAAATTGACCCTGATGGCGCAAAAAAAAGTGGCGTTACCAAACAACTAACGCTTATGACTACACAGTCTATTCAAGATGAAGTCAAACAAGCCATCGCCAATGAGAAAACGCTTTCCGAGCTTGCGCCCGAACCTAACAGTATTGCCGTGCATCCGTTAATCAACAAAGGCGCAGAACAATACGGCCCGATAGGTAAAGGCTTGACTGCTTTCGTCATTACCGACCTTGCAAAAGTCCCTGGCCTAAAAGTGCTTGAGCGAGAGAAACTCCAAAAGCTTATCGACGAGATCAAGTTATCACAAACAGGGGCGCTTGTTGAAACAACTTCCCGTGTACGAGCAGGTCGGATCATGCGAGCAGAAAAATTGATGATTGGTGATTACTTAATTGAAAACAATAAGGGGGGACAATGAAATCTTGCCCATTTTATAAGATAGCATTGATGGTATTGGTTTTATCAAACTACAACCTGTGCATTGCCCAAGACCAGGATGAACAGTTGACTGTAAACGCCACAACAACCGATGTGGAAGACCCATCCAAAAAAGGGGACATNNTGCTCCAGAATATCGGCATAACCCCCGATAAACTTTCCCCTGAAATAAGAAACGAAATTAACAAACCGTATACGACCAATCTGCAAGCTTTTAAATTTTTCAGCAACTGTCTCGATTTAAAAGATAAAGGCCAGTTTGTCAAGGCCCGTGAAATGTGTGATGCGGCCATCAAAAGCGACCCAAATTTTGCATTAGCTCAGAATCTGCTGCAAACAATTCCAGCTCAAAAACAAAGTATGCAAGAAATTGTTTCGGATCACATGAATCGTCGAAATGTAGAGCGTCAAACGCTTAATTCAGAGTTTCTTCAAATGAATAATATCGGCTTACCTAATAAATCTTCACTCCAAATCCCTAGTGATATCGGAGGAGAGAATTGTCAGACTAGCGGTGGTAGCAATGGCTGTCAGGTGGAATCATCACCTGCTTGTGACAAAAATGGATATTGCGGGTTTTATTCAACATTTCTTGCAAGCAGTAATCCAAATGGCGGGATTACTATCGCTAGTTCGCCTTATTTAAACCGTAGTGCAGTTGGCATTCCACCTTCGAATGTGAGCGGGAATGTTTCTCTTATTCAAATTGGGCAGGGTAAAGGCTTTTTGAATTTGCAACTAGACCCAGCCAATCAAACAGGAAAGGTAACGGCATTTCGAGAAGGGGGACTCGACCAAGGTAGTCGAAATATACCTGACAACGGACAGTTAGAACGTAATGTCACAAATGAGTTTCCCATTGGAAATAATGGTGTCACCGGACTTGAACTCGGATCTTATCTGACTGGATTTGATTTTAATGACCGCTTAGGGAAAGTAGGCAACCAAAGTTATGATCTTTTCCATGGGGCGATTTACTTTGCTGAAGGCAAAGTTACACCCATCGATACAGTTAAGAACCTGGAAAAGGTTCAATACGATGGGGTTGTAAATGGCGATTTTTCGGTGAACGGTCAATTGGTGCCTTGCCAAGGCACCTGTGGTAGTTTTAATAGCACTCTTAATTACGGCGCTGCAAAACTTGAAACGTTTAGGTTGGAAGCCAATGCAGAAGAGGCTGGAGGCAGCCTTACCGCAGCCGCTCGAATAACAGCACATAACGTTAGTTTAAAACCAACTGGTGAGTTCCAATTTGACCAAAGAGCCGGCAACTTCAGAACAGGCACTACTATGCAAAACTTAACACCGGCAACTGGTGTTGTTGCTGGGCGACCATTTGGAAACCACGCCGAACTAGTTGGCGGTGTATTTGCAATCCATGGTGGGAATATATATGGAGCCGGGAATTTTGGCGGCAGACAGAAATAGGAATTAGACTTTACAAACAAATAGTTATTAG
>PMDM01000124.1 GCA_003155565.1 Methylococcaceae bacterium
TGATCGATAGTGCAGTTTGAATCTGCGCGGTTTAGTTTGCGTTTTTGCCTCGCAATAATTAACTGTAGAATATGCCCCACTCTTACTGTATGTATATCAGCAAACAACTCAGGATTCGACTTAATCAACATGCCTAAATAGAGTATCAACTCTTGAATAATGATTTGATCATTACCATCGTTACTGTTGAATGTACGGATCATTTGCAGAATTTCTGAGGAATCAGCTGGCCGTGTCAAGGTTGACCTGCCACTATAGATAAGCCCGATGGATAAGGCATGTTGACGAACCAGAATCTCAGTTGCCGCCTGTTCCAGATTAATATCGTATTTGCCCAGTAAACCGGCACAGCGCCTAACGATATACCAGGCATGGTGATCCCCGGCTCGCTCATAGATTTCTTCCAGTAAGTCACGCACACAACCGACACTGCCATCCATCGCGGTTAACCCGGTGTTGTAATCCAGTCCGTGACGAATGTTCAGTAAAGTTAATACTTCGAGTTGTGCGTAAAGATTAGCGTTGGTTTTTAATTGCTCNNGCATTGGTGGGACGCTAGCTACTGGCAATACTTGAAGAAAGGGCCGATCTGCTTCCTCCCATGAGGCTATAGAGAATTGAAAATCATGCAAGTAGTCGATTTTTTCATAGCTTGCCGTTTCAGCAAAATCGGAAAGCAAGCCTAATTGAACTGAACTGCTTTGCGTAAATCCGCTCTGTAGCTCTTTGATGAAATCAATAAGGATGTCACGGTTTTGACTTCCCAACATGTTTTGCTTGATATTTATAACAAATAAAGGATTTCCTTTTTTGTCCCAATGTCTATAGATATACGAAAATTCCAGACGGAGACGCTCAATGAGCAAGCGGTTATCCATCGCCAGATAAAAGCCTTTCTGATTGAGGCATTGCGGCAAAAAAACCAGACGTTCACCCGACAGCACATACATCTGGGACGATGCCATTGACCTAAGTTGCCGTAATGGACGGCCTGTCAGGCCGATTCGGTCATTTCTACCGACATGGGTATAGGCTGCGGCCAGTTCTATAGCTTCCCTGACCTGAATAGGGACTATTTCAGCAAGCATTTGTGTGTCGATACCTTCAACCATCAACTGGTTCTGTACGGTTTCATCCTGTGCCAGCAAGGCAATTTGTAACTTGTACTCCTTTTGCTTAACAATTTTATATCTGCCCAGTGGATCGATGTCATCTAATTCCAGTAAACCATCCTGGATAAGACTACCCAATATAAAAAGGCTTTGTGCCCAAACCAAAGGAATATTTTCATTTGGCACACGTATCTGGCTATGAGGGTTTGCTTTTTCTGCTGCAATCCTTTCTTTTGGGACTACATACAATTCCGGCAGGAGTTTTTGACCATTTTGCTCAACCAGCAAATTTTCCAGTTTGTTACGATAATGGGTAGCTGCTTCGGTATTACCCGTGAACAGATTGTTCAGTAGCAAATAGGTGAAAAACAACGGCCACTCACATTCAATATCCATGAATTGCTTTAATTCATGCGGTTCATAATACTGGCGGTGACTATCTTCTATGGCTGCTTGATGGCCGTCTAACAAGAAGCGTTTACAGCCATAGCGGCCTTCCAGTCTTTCGCAAATAATGGCTTCTGTTTTTGCGCGGATTATCTGATTATCGACCGCGAAAGCTGGAAATCCAGTGATACTGAGGACGGCAGAATCAGCCTCTTTGGAAATTGATTCCCTGGGTAAAAGGGATTCCAGCGTAATACGGGTGCGGGCAATGTCATCACTAATAACATGGACAATTGATGCTTGTCCGCCGTCTTTGCCAAATAAGTTAACGCCGGACATGGCTTCCAAAGCTGCTTTTGCCATGCCGACAGAACTGGCATTTAGCTCCGCGATGCCATGGTTAGTTTTATTGCCTCGTTCCCAGATACCGTAGTCGGGAATACGGTAGGTTCGACTGATATAGTGAACCAGGTTTTGCACAAAATTGACTTCATCAATCGTAAATACAATACGTAATCCCGATACCGTCATTTGCGCCAGCATCAACAGAAACAAAGACGTTGCATCCAGCTGTAGATGCCCCCATTCATGGTCGCCCACAACACTTCCTCCAGTTCTGGTGTCGTACTTGGCATGTAAGGCATCGAGCGGGTTCTGGGACTGCTTGAACTTTTCAACTTTGGGCGCTTGCCGCATCATTGCGGTTAACAGGCCGCGCATCAGTTTAACGACGCTTTGCTCCAGAAGGTAGGTTCGCCCCTGGTTTTCTTCGGCACGGCGATAAGCAAGGGCTAATCCCCAAGCGGCCAGAATACTGTAAACGTTGTCCCTTACCCAGGCATCGGTATAGTTGCCATGAACATTGATGGCTGTACTGGCAGGCAATAAACCAGTAACCCAATCTTGTCGGTTAAGGATGATGTCCTGTACCTGCCGGTAGTAAATGTCAAGCTTGTCGTGTGGACCGTTCAGTTTCATGTTGTGCAATGCGCCGATTTTCTAGTGGACACTTTGAATTGTTATAAGGAATAACAAGCAGATATTGTGCCATTATTCCTAGCTACCAACAGTTGCGGCATGATATATAGGCTTGCATAGTTAGCTGACATCTTATTTTTCAGCTTCTCAGCGTTGTTGGGTGTTAATACCAATCCCAATACGTTCTCTTGTTACGCCTTCTCCAGAGGGAGAAAGTCAGGATGAGGGGATTCAAATAACAACTTATTGGGATTGGTATAATATCGGTATATCGGATCGCTTAAAGGCTTAAAAGAGATGATTTTTTGACAGATATAACTTCATACAATTTTTTGCACCAAATTGGTCTGAACCTTACAAATCGCACTGAAAAAGCGCTATCTTGAGCGAGCACTATTGATTCGGCCTGTTGATGTTTGAACCGTTCGTGCTGAGTGAGTCGAAGCACATAAGCCTTTCGACAGGCTCAAGGCGAACGGGAAGTTAAATCTTCATAAGGCCGAATCAATAATATAGCTTTATAAACCCGTACATGCCAACCTGCACCACAAGTCGGATGATACGCAATGCTATCGATTACTTAACATTTATAGATAAAAAACGGGCGATAATACGTTATTTACCCGTTGCCTTTTGAGTTCAGATTATTAAATAGTGCTTTTAATTGGCTGTTCATTTACACTGAATGTAAATTCAAGTCAGGCGACAATCTGTAAATCTGCTACTCCTGATTCATCCTTTGTAATTCCCATCTTAACCAAGCGGACTTTTCTAATGAAACAGCTTACGCCGGAAGGCCAGCAAATAATCAATAACATCGCACAACGCTATAATTTTAGTCCTGATGCCGTATTCAGCATGTTGCAGTCGGTCATCAACGGCAACGGTTCTATGGCACAGTTTAGTCATCCTGAATTTGGCGGTTCCGGCCAATGGATGAGGGGCGGCATGATAATGTTGGGCGATATGTTCAATAATGGCTTAAAAAACAGTGTAGGCGGACTTTGTCAGGAACTCGCCAATCTGATTGCCAATCAACCGGGCCTCATTCAAAGTGGCAGCTTCCAGTCGCAGAACCAAGGTACTCAGCAACAAAGCAACTACGGCGGGGGCAATCAACAACAAAATAGTTCCGGCCCTACGGGGGCAGTCAGCTTGTTTGTGCCTCCACCTGCCGGTAGCTCTGGAAACTGGTGGCCCGCAGGCCTGCAATTTCCTAACAGCACAGGTGCACAAAATAACGTGCGTTATGCTTACTTTGCCACCATTAGGCGACTGGCTATCGAAGTCAATGGACATG
>PMDM01000127.1 GCA_003155565.1 Methylococcaceae bacterium
CCGGATTCCGCAAGCTCCATCCGGGAAACGATCTACATCACCACAACCCATCAATTAATTTCAATGCGCTTCCGTATTCCAGGAGGCATTTCAATATTGGTTCTGTCCCAGCCTTCCAATTCTAAAATGTCNNTCCAGGCATTGCTCCATGATCTGATGGGCTATTTTAGTTGCCTCAGCAATTCGGTGGTGTACTTGTATTTGCACATTACTGACGGATGACGTTTCCGAAGCTATACATTCCTTTTGATAATCGAATAATTTACGCAAGCTGGCTATTTGCAGGCTGACTTGTAAAGGGCAGGCACAAGCATAAAGGGCTGCTTGGTCGTTGATTATTGATAACTGCAAGGCTGAAAATTTATTGTCAAGGTCCATCGTCTCCTCCTCATGATGTTATTATTATTTAGAAAGTTACGGTCTTTCTCGTACGTCAGGTCAATAATAACACTGGACGGTGCAAAGTTAACCACATTGTCAATTTAGTTTGTTAACGCACCATTCAAAGTCAACTTATTCGCATAAAACAAGGACGCCATGAAAATTTTACTTAACTTTTTAAACACCGTGTTCTTAACGGGATGCAGTGTATTTGGCGTACCTTCAGTAGAGGAAGCGGGTTTTGATGTACTCAAAGATAATGCCCACTTCCAGGTCAGGCAATATAAACCCTTGATCGTCGCNNTCGTCGCACAAATTGAAGTCGATGCGAATTATGACGAGGCCAGTAACCAAGCTTTCAACCGCCTGTTCAAATATATTAGCGGCTACAACAAAAAGCGGCAAAAAATTTCGATGGCAGCTCCAGTGATTATGGGGGCCAAAAGCCGAGGAAATCGCCATGACCGCACCCGTGTTCCAGGAAAAATCTGGCAAATTCTGGTTGATGCAATTTGCGTTACCGGCTGACTACACATTGGCAACCGCACCAATCCCTGATGATTCTTCCATCACCCTAAAGGAAATACCCAGCAAAAAAGTCGCCGTGCTGCGTTATTCCGGTTTTCTTTCTGAGCAAAGTATCGCGGACAAAACCAAAGAATTGCATTCCTGGCTGGACGGGCAGGGCTATAAGGCGATTTCCACAGCGCGGTCTGCAGGNNACGCCCGGCCCCTACGGCTACGCGGGGGTCGTCGTACACCGCTCCACTACGTTACGCTTCCGTGTACTCCTTCACGGCGCGTTGAATACAACTATTGTTTCGGGTCTTAAATGTTTGAAGTGTCCGTGCTTGTCGAAGATACAAGCCTTTCGACAAGCTAAAGGCGAACGGTGAGTTAAAACCTCATTAGGCCCAAACGATTTTAATTGGTTCGCCGATTAACGGGAGGAGAACCCTCCAGGACGATGCCGCTTTCATCGGATTGCAGGCATCAACACTTGCTTGGGTGATTATTTGACCGTCGAAACACATACCACCACGAATCCTGGGGGAACGTTCAGCGCAATCCGATTCTATAATCGCCGCTTTTCTGGCAGTAGTTGCGAATGGTATTAGTGGTAAGACATACTTCAACATCAGCTATTCAATACCAGAAAAATTGTTTAACTCACATATTATTTGCTGGCTTTATTTTTTTGCCACATAAATGCGCCCACTCCAATCACACCCAACACAAAGGCCAGCATCAAAAGAGGATGTTCGTAAAAGATGTCAAAAAAGGCACCCGTAGATTGGGTCGTTGCACGATAATATGGCCCCATGAAAACTCTCCAAAATTGATTTTATAATGAAACTACTTGCTGACAAGGTAATAATTCAAATTAGCAAATGCAGAGCATCAACTACTTGCGATAGATTTACCATTTATTGTGTAACAGGCAAGTAAATTTATAATCTACAAATATCCTACCAGTTCTATGGGCCTACCCCCCAATCACCTGAAACACTACTTAATCTTCAACTGAAACGGTCTAAGTCCAAACCCTAAAGCGGTTTCCACCCAAGAACGCCCAAAAATTGATGCCAATCATTCGTTAAGCGTATTAGCCCAATGTCAGCTTTGGGAGTTTTTTCATTTTAATGTTGATAGTCTCCAGTGGGTCGGAATGCGAATGTGAACTTATCGTGACAGTTTCAGCTTGCAAGTGTCCGGTATGTATCGGAATGTTTCAAGAAAGACTTGTTGCGGGCTTAACTAATTCACTGGCTCGCCATAGCGTTATGGAGTTGGTACGACATGATGGCCAAAAAGCCAGTCAACCCTAAGTAATAGAAAGCGTAATTCACCCGTGTTTCGGTCGGGACATCGTAATAGCCAGCCGGCATATTGGAGATGCCCCCATCTTTTTGTAAAGCCGCCTTCAATTGAGGGAATGCAAGAATTGCGATCAATATCAACATCGGGCTGGGGTTGTAGAGGAAAAGGGCCGCCAAGAGCGGGACACCAAACAGCCATACCTTGGGCGAAATGATGGCGGTTATCCGCCCCCCATCCAGTGGCGAAATGGGGATAAGGTTAAATAAGTTGATCATGAAGCCCGAATATGAAAGTGCCATTAAAAGCTGGCTGTCGTAAGTCCGTGCAAGCCAATAACAGGCCAGGGCTGCCAGCGTCCCGACGAAAGGCCCGGCAAAACCGACATAGGCTTCGGTATGCACGTCATGCGGCAATTCTTTCAAGTTAATCCAAGCGCCGACAAACGGGATGAACATCGGCGCTCCCACATCAAGCCCGCACAACCGGGCGGCAATGTAATGCCCCATTTCGTGGAAAAATATCAGCAGCACGAAACCTGCGGCATAAGGCCAGCCAAAAACCATTGAATACGCGAAGATCGAGACCAGCATTGTGCCGCCCGTGGTAAGCAACAGCCGGGTCGTCGAACGGGTTAAGAGAGCCAATCGTGGACGGCGACTCCCCTCCGAAGCCGCCAAAGAGGAGGCGGTTGTTGAACGCGAGACCGATCACAGACATTGACAGGCGCCCCACGCTGTCCAGCTCGTCGAGCCGGCCAGTCTGGAGCAGAGCTTCCGGATTTGGTTCGTGATAGAAGTTGGCCGGCGTGGTAACCACTCGCTGGCCACCGATGGAGTCGATATCGGTCAGCGTCGGGAGTCCATCGACCAGCGTGTCGCCAGGGAAGATGGGCACGGAGCGCTGCTGGGTGAGGATCTCCTGAGTCCGACGGCGGGTGATGAAGTTGCCTTTCGCGTCGGTGTAGCCGCGGCCTTCGGCATCGACGTGCAGGTTGATCAACTGACCGGCCTTGCTCGCCGCCTCGCCGAAATGGCAGCTGCCGCAGGATCCGGTTTGTTGCGTCGCGTTGACGATCGCCTGCACGTTCGGATTGGACGCGCTCACAGTTCCACCGAAAGCCGTCCCTGCTGGCAGGTCAACTGGCTGTCCTTGGTTTTTGTTGATGCGTGCAGTCCGGATCGGATCGTGGAAGAGCATCTTCCCGAGGAAACGCTTCGCCTCCGTTGTCTGGTAGCGATCTTTGGTTTTAAAGCTCCCATCCGGCAGCTTCTCGGTTCCAGCCGGATCCGGCGGCACAGGGATGTCGGCATTCGTCGCCGGAACCTTTAGTTTATCGATGCCAACCTGTTGGTCGATGAAGCTGCGCAATTGCAGGGGATTGTCCTCGTATGTGTGGGTTGTTCGAACTGATTCATCCGATCTCGATTGCTCGAAACCCGCATGGACTGAGGGTGAACCTACCGTGATCAGCAGTAATGCTGCAGGTAGGACGTGACAAACATTTCGTATTTGCATGGAATACTCCTGGGCTCTTCGTTAGATTCAAAAATCTTGCCGCCTTAACTTGGAGTCGAACTGGCACGGATTTGACTCCGAAGGATTTTTAATTCTCTTTTGTCTACCAATTTCACTACCGAACCATCTAAAACGGTTAAGGACAGCAATACATAAACAACCCGTGGTGCATTTAGGACGCTTAAAGTCAATTAGATAAGTTTTAGTACTGAAAGCTTACAATATCTAACGAAATTTACTTGTCCCCTTTGCTAACAACGCAGCAAATTCGAAACAAAATACTATTACATTGCCCATTAAGAGCCCTGATTTAGTCTAGTTCATAGCTATACGGTGTTAAATACACCACGGCTAAAGTATAGGGAGTACTTATCACGAATTAATCACAAAATAATCACAAAACAGTAAAATTGAATGGTGAACTGAATTATCACTTGGCCAAAAGGACACATTTGAATTATTGATTCGTTATTGGTATCCAGATGCACTAACAAAAGCTCGTCAGTTGTAGTTATACCAATCGCAATAAATAATAAAGGCCACTGTCGGGTACAAAGATTTCGGATGGTTTCGGGTTGGCTGGCGAACTGATTCCAGGCTTGGCAACACACATCAACGATTTGGTTATAGTCAACAAAGCATCGGGTTTGTCCAATTGGATTGCCGTAGTCGCTGCCATACTTGTTCGACGGGGTTTCAGCTCTGGCAAATAGGGCGGCAGAATTAGATTGGAAAGGTTCTCTGGTATCAGCGCTTTCTAGTCATGTGCTACGCCGCCCGATCCGCAACCAATTCGCCGTGCTTGCCAGGCGTGATGGTCGTGGAAATCAAATCGGGTGTTGCATGCTGTCGCTCTTGGCTTCGGGCATGACCAATGCGGCGGCCTTTCCCTCGTTTGGGCAGACCGCCACAAAGTCGAATTGTTGAATGAGACGTGATGGCAATAATAGAGTCGGAAGCTTTAACCTAAATTTAATTTTGAATGTCCGCTTTGGATGCTTTATTCAAAAGGTTGACTGTCTCTTGTGGGTCGGGCCTTGACGGTCAAGGGTTGCCCCTGAACGGCCGCTTCCAAGGTTGAGCAGCCGCTCACTGGAGACAGGCGGGCTCCGGCAAGGGTTAATCAACAAAAGGCTATAAAGTTTCACGGGGTTCTATCCAACCTCATGCCCAGCTAGGGCGTTAATGACATGGACGCCATTTTGCATACGAAATAGATGAAGATTTCTATCAACATATATGGTCAACCAAATTCAGGTATACGGCATATTTAATCGTCAAATTTCAACCGGCATAAATACTTTAGGTGTTTATACGTATTACAAATCGAATTAAAATAGCTTATGGTGGATCTAGATTTTTCTAGATGATGTCCAGGGCAAGATCAAAAAATGAATCGACGAATTATTTGGCTGTTGCTGGCGATTGCATTGACGCTGAATGCCTGTAGTAGTGCTGCCCCTTCGATCAAGCCCGAAAAAACCACGGCATACCGAACCAACATTCAACCAGGGATGGGCTCGCCACAAAATTTCTATAGGTCGGCGACTCACTCCGGCGTATTTCAAAAACCTGGCGAACTGGAACTGGCAGTAGAGTTCTGGCGCAAAACCTATACGGCGTGGCACCGTTCAGAAGTGGCATTTCACGACAACCGTTATCTGGATGTGATATACGGAGTGATGCTGTTGCCCGGCGATGTCGATGAAAGCCTGACGAGTGTACAAAAGGAAATGGTCAACCAACGTCGCGATTTTTGGAAAGCCCAATTGTTCGTTTTGGAGAGCAAATTGCGATACGGCGTTCCGTTGGACGCTAACGACAGGCAATTGGTCGCTAAACTGGAAAGTAACGGCAGGCAACTTAACAGCGTTTTGAACGGTGCCGCAGAGCGGGTACGTTCGCAACGCGGTATCCGTGAACTTTTCAAACACGGGCTCGAGATCAGTCGTCTCTATGATCAACAATTTAGGAAAATATTCCGCGCTGCCGGCTTGCCGGAAGATTTGGCCTACCTGCCACATGTCGAATCCTCATTTCAACCAGCGGCGAAATCCACCTCTGGTGCGTTGGGCATGTGGCAATTCACCAAAGCCGCGGCGCAGACTTTCATGCCCGCTGCCAATAGGTTTGACCAACGCCTCGATCCTTATGTTTCCGCCATCGGCGCGGCACGCTACCTGGGTTACGCCTACAGAAAATTTGGTGACTGGCCTACGGCGATTACTTCCTTCAACCACGGCATAGGCGGCATGAAACGGGCACAAGATCAAGTCGGCCGCGATTTTGTCCGTATCGTACAAACCTATGCCAGCCCGACGTTCGGTTTTGCCTCCCGTAACTATTACGCCCAATTTTTGGCAGCACGCGAAATAGCCAGCAACCCGATGCAGTATTTCCCGTCAGGGCTGCAATACGAATATCCGTTGGACTTCAAGGCTAAAATACTTCCAATGGAACGGCACACAGTTATTGGCAATGGCAAGGGGGAACCCGCAGAATCTACGGTGCGTTTGAATGGGGAACTGCCGTAGTCTTTATGAACGCCTTTGTTTAAAGGCTGACTAAGCTCCCTGTCCGCCATGATTTGGCAAGTGCCGGTCAGAGGCCATGGAGTAAACATATTTGTTTATCTATTTCCTTGACTATATAAACATTAATGTTTATTATTTGGCATAATTTAAAGGTGAATATGAAGCTTAGCGAGTTTGCCCGATGGCTAAAATCCCAAGGTGTTACCTTCAAAGAAGGGAAAAAACATACCAAGTTATTTTTTAATTGCAAGCAAAGCACGTTGCCAAGACATGCGGCGGAAATAAACGAGCTGCTACGCAAAGCCATCATCAAACAATTAGGCCTAGACGATTAGGAGTCATGAATATGCGTTATCCTGTGGTTATTGAACCAGACGGTTCTAGTTTCTTTGTCAGTTTCCCTGATATTCCTGAAGCTTTGACACAAGGGGAGACTTTGGAAGAAGCTTTGGCAATGGGCAAGGATGCCTTGGAGACAGCGCTGGAATTTTATTTTGAAGATGAAAGGACAGTGCCCTTGCCATCTAAACCAAAACGCGGCCAGACCGTAGTTGAATTAAGCCCTTCACTCTGGGCCAAAGTCCTTTTGTTAAATGAGATGGTCCTGCAGCATATACGGCCTGCTGACCTTGCGCGTAAATTGTCTATCCGCCCACAGGAAGTCACAAGGCTTATGCAACTTAAGCACCCAACAAAAATAGATACGATTTCCAATGCCTTTAATGCAATGGGCAAAACGCTAGAAATCGTAGTCCATTAATTAGAGGCTAACGCAAAGCGATTGACTGGCGTCCCTCCCCAAAAAGAATGGTTGGTGACGAAGGGATCGACTTACGCTTGTGCCCAATCCATATAAGAAGTATGTTTCTGCGCCAACTATTTGTGTCCATTTTGGGTATACCTTCACCTGACAATTGCCAACTAACCTAAAAGCGGCTGTGCGTGTCAGATTAGGGTTATAATTTGAACCATTGACAACTTTGCGTAATGGTTTAGACGTTAATCTGACATTATTGCCACCTAATCCCCATTTTGAGTCCGTTATTGACTATGTGCAAAAGACATCGCCAAGGGATAGAATTAAATTTGGCCTTTGCAAATAGCACCCCACCATCATTTTTTTGTTGTTGACTGCATATTCTGGCTCCATTTGAA
>PMDM01000103.1 GCA_003155565.1 Methylococcaceae bacterium
TAAACACTCTCTGATTTTTTAAGGGCGCTTGATTTTTTGTTAATGCTGACCAATCAAGCCTAGTTCCACTATAAACAAACATACGCTGATTCAAATGAAGATCAGTATCCAACGTTTTAAAAGTTGCGCATCCAGATAAGGTAATGAAACAAACAAATCCACATACAAATTTTTTGAACATTCTCACCATCTATATGTTGGCGCTGGTTGAATTTGATTATTTGCAAAAGTTTCTGCCGAAAATTATTCTTTAGTAGCAGCTAATTCCGCATGGATTCGATGTAGCTTAGGATCATTCGGCAAGACAGTCTCAGCCTTTTGCAAAGCTCGCTTGGCCGTGTCTAGTTTACCTTCAGCCCTTGATTTCTGTATAAACCTGGCATAGCGATCAACTATTTTCTGCAGCCCAGCAAGCGCTTCTGCATTGTCTGGTTCCATGACAAGAACCATTTGGTAGTATTTATAGGCATTGTCTCCCGATGGCGTGGTGAAACGCACCTCTTTCATAGCTTTTTTAGCAGCGGCCAAGTATCCTTTAATTGAACCTTCGTGGGTTGGCTTTGCTGGCAAATTCTGCTTCTTGGACGGAGGCACTGATTTATCAATCACCGCTAACTGTTGAGTTCTGTCAGTTTCCTTCTCGGTTGCAATTTTGCCCTTAAGCTCTGGTTTGGAAACTGATTTGCTTGCCGGAACAGACGCGCTTTCCGCTATCATGCCATTTTGAGGTTGGTTGTCGTCCGCACTTGTTCCCGGTCTCTTTTCTTCGTCGGTTTGCTTTGGCTGTTTTTCAGGCTCGTTTATTTCTTTTTTGGTGTGCTCGGATATTTTATCTGGGTCAGGTTCTTGACTCGATTTAGTGGTGGATAGGGCGACGGATTGGTCTTCTTTTATCTCTGATATAACTTTGATTTTGCTGGGGTTATCTTGGGATAAAGGCTGGGCAGTGACCGTACTTGCTTTGTCACTACTTATTTCTGACGGTTTTTTACCTAACCATAATCCAGCAATAACCAATCCAACTATCCCGACCATGACACCGATCCATATGGGATTCTTAGCAATCGGACTGCTATTGGCAACATCTATAGAATCTTGCTTGGAAGTTAGCTGTCCGGCTTGGTCGTTGATAGGCCCTGATTTTAGTAGCGCTAGAATCTCGGTCGCTGAATGCGGTCGATTAGTATATTCAGGTCGTAGCATCCAATCTATTGCTTGCAAAAACTCCGCGCTATATGTGCTCGTGCTGCCCGGAGATCCGGAGAGAGAAGCAACCGGATCGGGTTCGCCTTTGCTTAAAGCGATTATCCGGCTCTGAGACGCAGATGGTTGGTTACGTGTAATACAATAATACATCGTTGCGCCCAGCGCATAAAAATCGCTGGCTGGCCCGGACTCATTAGCGTGTTCATAAAGTTCTGGCGGTGCGTAATCGGGGGCTAATTCGCCTACGAGCTTAGCGGTGTGTGCGGCGATAGCCAGTCTTGCGCCGGCGAAATTGGTCAGTAGCGGTTCGCCATCCTTGCCTAAAATAATCGTTTCTGGTTGGATGCCACAATGCACAATTTTGTATTCGTGGACTTTCTGTAAGGCATTCAGGATCGATATCAGAATGAATTTTAACTCTGTGTCGGCAATTGATGCCGGAGACCGCACTAGTTTGGAAAGCGGCACACCTTCTTGGTAACCCTTTATAAGGTAAGCAGTTCCATTGAATTGCAAGATGTTCTCAGCTTTGACAATATTGGGATGTTCGATTTGCGTGAGAATCTCAGACTGATCCAAAAATGCCTTTAATCCATAGTCAAAATTTTCTTTATCGCTTGGGGACTTGGATTCGACGCCAAGACCATCGTTTGCGCGAATGGCAAAATCGTGAGGAAAATACTCCTGTATTTCTACCCACTCCTTAAGATGGTTATTCCAGGCGCGATAGGTGATATCGAACGTATCAATTTTTGAGGCTTCTTTAATTTCGTAGACGCCGAGTTGAGTACCTTCAGGTAGTATCTGATTGTGTATGTGTGCCACGATAAGTAGTATTCCTTTTTCTAATTTCTATTAAGCCGCTGATATGAAAAGATATTCCTATATTGCACTTCGATGTTAACCCAATGATGGGATTCCTCTGCTGTTAGGTTGGTAAATCATACCTTCGGTCTGGCGCAACGAGGCCGATGAGGGATAAGTTGCCCCATAGTTTAAAACAACTGAGTCTGTGCGCCATAATTTTCTGCTTTGGATGAAGCCAAGTTGACGGATCAGGGTCGGTTTTTACCGTTCTTCTTTCAGGCAACATTAAGTTTGTCGACAGCCTGGCATCGGGAAGCCAAATTAATCACCTGCTAGTGCAAACAAGATTGATTCATCTATTAACAATTTAGTCATTGGATAACCTTAAAATGTTTAGTATAGCTCGATACCTTTCTTCAATACGGTTAAGGATTGGTAACTTTCCAGAGAAACTTCAATTATCGGCTTTTACTTATGCCCCAAAACTCGAGTAAAATCTGTCCAAAGAAGGGAGTTTCTTTATGCCTGAATTATTGATGCCTATTTTTGTTTTCTACCTTATCTATCTTTATCTCACCATGAAAAAACCAAATACACCTACAGAAACGCCTACAGCTAAGGCTAAAACTGAAAAGCCTGTTGCAGTTGTTGTTACAGAAGCAAAACTTAAGAAAGCAAGCCCAACTCAGAAAACACCAAAAAAATCACGATCCGTGGCTCCAAAACCAGCACCTAAAACCAAAACTGAACAGCTTATTGCAATTGTTGCCACAGAAACAATGGCTAACAAACCAAGCCCGGCTCAGAAATCCCCTAATAACGCAAAAGCCGTAGCTCCCAAAGCCGCGCCGATGCCAGAAATGACCCTGCCTGAACGCATCGGTTTAACTGCCGGCAGTATTTGGAACTACTTAGATAGCAATGGCGCCACTCCCGTCGCTAAATTGGTTCGGGAGCTTCCGGAAGAAGAAAAAATCGTCCAACGCAGCATCGGTTGGTTAGCACAGGAAGGCAAGATAACGCTCGACACCATAGACAGGGTTGAGACCATCGGCTTGAAAGGCTAACGGTTAGACAGGTAATTCAATAACAGCCCCCCTTTCATAATAGCTCCCTAAATATATTGAGCAGGTGGGAATCACTGCAATGAATTCAAGCCGGCAGGGTAACAACACCAGAGTTTTCTTGGTCACCGGAGCCACCGGTGCAATAGGCAAGGCCATTGCCCGGCAGTTCGCTGAACTTGACGATTCCGAAGTCGTATTGGTGTGCCGTAATAAACAGAAAGCCGAACAAGCCGTAAAGGAAATCAGCGAGGTCACCCAAAATCCCAAGGTACGCTTTGAACTCGCCGATTTGAGCAGGTATCAAGACATCAAGGATTTGGCTGAACGTTGGAATGGGCCATTGCATGTCTTGGTCAATAACGCCGCCTGCACGCCCCGCAACCGACAGGAAACCCCGGAAGGCATTGAACTGCAGTTTGCCAACGTACTGGGTTATTATTGGTTAACCGTCGAATTCATGGAACGATTAAAAGCCTCAGCGCCCGTACGCGTGGTCAATGTCGCCAGCTACTGGGCGGGAGGGCTTGACCTTGACGACTTAGAGTTCCGTCATCGAAGCTATGACAATGACAAGGCATACCGGCAATCCAAACAAGCCAACCGTATGCTCAGTGCCGGCTTTGCAGAAAAGCTCAAGCCTTTCCAAATAACCGTCAATGCCTGCCATCCTGGCGACGTGAATTCCGTGTTGAGCAATGACCTGGGATTTGGCGGCCACGAAGCGCCAGACCAAGGCGCTGAAACGCCGGTTTGGTTAGCGACCCACCCCATTGGCGAGAAAATTACCGGAAGATACTTCGAACATTTAACTGAAACAAGTTGCCCTTTTGCTATGGACAAACAAGTAGTGAACGCTCTTTTTGAGAGATGTGCAAACTACACAAAAGGCAATTAAGTAAATTGAAATCAATTCCTTAATCCAGGCTTTACTTTATATTATCTGATCCTCCTAACCAGGCCGTGGCTCATATCATCCAACGTAGTGGAGACCGCCCAACTGCGGGTACCCAGCCATTTCATTTCGTATCAACATCAAGCGAACTTGTCGTGCTTAGTTGTAACTTTTTACAAAGTTGAGGTGTAAATGAGGGACTATTTGACAGATTTTCAACCGCCTACCCAATACAATACTATGACTTCTTAGAATGCTGTTTAGCTGAGACGCGTAGCTCACCGATGCCAATCCGCAATGCCTCTATATCGAGCTCATGCTCAAGTCGATGTAGAATTTCGTCGCTGATCACGCCGTCGTTCCGAAGTTTGATCACGGCCAAACGCTCAGCTGTCAAGGTCTCGTGACGCAAACGGCGGAACGCCTCGGCAACCTCCTTCGTGCATTCCGTGTCTAGGGTTTCGACATCGACATAGCGCTGTCGGCGATGACCGTAGTGGACTCTTAGCTGTTCGATGTGACCGGTAACCGGCCAGTCTTCGCTAGCCACGTCATCGAGAACTGCCAAGGCCGCCGTTGCTGCATGTCCCCGGGCCTGCCTTTCCTCATGCTCAATACTTTTGTCTTCACCCAAATCCAAAGTGCGGATCAACAGGGGAAGTGACAAACCTTGTAATACTAATGTAACCAGGATCACCATGAAGGCAATCAGGATGATTTCCTCACGAAATGGAAAGGGAATTCCGGCGGCTGTGGTCAGTGGCAGAGCCAAAGCCGCAGCAAGGGATACGATGCCACGCATGCCTGTCCAGCCGAGGATAAACAGGTTCGACCAGGGCGGCATCGGATCGCGTGCCCGCAACGAGGGGCTCATGAATCTTGGAATCCAGGCCGCTACTGGGACCCATATCAAACGCACGGCAATGGCTGCCGCACTTACCATTAAGCCGTTTACAGTGAGCGCACCCAGCTCGTTGGACGGAATGGCATCGCGGAGGATGCCCAACTGCAGGCCGATGAGGATGAAAATGATGCCATTGAGGACAAATACGAGGAGATCCCAAACCGCCCGCGCCTGTATTCGGGTAATTGGCGCAACAAGGGCGCTGAAGTGTTGGCGGATATAGAACCCTCCCACCACGCAGGCCAATACAGCCGAAGCATGGGCTTGTTCGGCCAGGACCCAGGCAATGTAAGGTGCCAGCAGCGTAATGGCAATCTCACTGAAACTGTCTTCGGTCAGGCGTAAAACCCAGCGGCACACGATCCCTACGGCGAAACCGACAGCGATGCCCACGGTTGCCGCCAGAACGAATTCCAGTATGGTATCGCCCAACTCAAAAGTTCCACTGACCGCCGCTGCAATCGCCGCACGGTAGAGCACCAAGGCGGTCGCATCGTTCACGAGGCTTTCGCCTTCCAGTATGGTGATGCCCCGGCGAGGAAGGTGCAGATGTTTTAAGATTGCGGTGGCCGAGACGGCATCGGGGGGAGAAACGATGGCCCCCAAGACAATGGCGCCAGCCCACCCAAGGCCGGGCAACAGTGCGTGGGCGACACTCGCCACGGTCGCCGTCGTGGCCAGCACCAAACCCACAGCCAATAGCGTAATCGGGCGGGCGTTTGCGCGAAAATCCCGCCAGGACGTGAAATAGGCGGCCGCCCAGAGNNAGGCCAGGCACAAACCCCAACACCAATCCCCCGACCACCAGCAGGATTGGGTAAGGAATGGCAAGCTTGCGGGCAACCGCCGTCAAAGCGAGCACAACCATCAACAGCAGAATCATTGTCTCGAGCTGGTGAAGATTGTTCATACAGTTTTCCTCTTCAGTTGCAAAGATTCAAAATCTTTAAGGCGTACGCTATTTGTGGATCATATTATGGGGATGCGTGTCAAAACCAGCACCTCGAGCGACACGATCATCATTAATCACTCGCAATGATTGAAATCCCATATGGCCTGGATGGGAAATAATGTCCAAAAGAAAAAGTATGCTGACTCCCTCAGCCATCCTAAGTTGGATGTGCCTCGTTCATTTGCCTTGTGGATTGCAATCATTGAATATCTCCTTAACAACAAAAATGAAATATTTACATTAGCGTTTGCTGCCTTCCCCAAAATATAACGCATATGTGTTTCTTAAGGTATTGCCATTACTTCATTTCTGTTAGACAACCCAACTGGAATAGCCTCGCCGGAACGGCCTTTAAGGCAGGCTTATAGGTCAAACTCCATCGACCACTGTTTTGTTGCCAGCGAACGAATACATGATTCTGCGGCCATCGATAAGCACCCGGTGGAAGCGTTCTTTAGTCAAGGTTTTGTGCAAAGACAGGTTGGTGGAGGAATAAAGTTAGTCCTCCAACCAGGCCAACGACCAGTATAATTTTGCATTTGATCCGACATATTGTGTTCATGAATAGCCCTCTTAAAGATAAATTACGAGTTAATGTAATATTTTATTTTATTCTGCGATACGGCAGTTTTCGGTTAAACGGATCGGTGAATCGAAATCGCTATGCGATTCCATGCATTTATACCTGCAACCGCGAAGGTGAGTTCTGCAATCTGCACGCCCGAATAGCAGGTCTTGAGTTCATCAAATAGCGCTTTAGGCATCTGCTGATCCTTAAGATAGGTAATTCCGCCCAGCGCAACGCTATTCGTTCCTCATTCGTGAAATGAGGGCTTTCCTTCCAAGCTGCCAGTGTATCCGTTCGTTCTGGCGTTTCGCCGTCCTTGCGTAGATCGCGCCCATGAAGTTGGGTGCAGTATGCACAACCGTTGATCTGCGATACGCGCAGGTAGACCAGGTTCAGAAGCTTTTTGTTGACGCTTCCCGCTTCAATGGTTTCGGTAAATGTTTTTAATGCGTTGAACGCATTGGGCGCTAACGTCCAATAAGGGAATGCGCTGGTTAACACTGTTAAACCCTCCAAGGCAAAGGTTATAGCTAGGGCACTTACCTACTCACACGTTTATTAACCGCTTATGTAACATATCATTGAGTTAATGATTATTGTGCCCAAGTTTTTTTAGACGGCTCAGTTAAAAACTGCGACAGTTGATTCCAAAAAAAATTCCTTTAATGGCCTTGATTTGCACATTAATCTGTGCCAACAAGGTGCTAACTGGATGAAGGATTATTATGTATGATAAAAGCCTCAATACAAAATGCAGCCATTTGAGTGTGTGAATGAATAGCGTGAAGTTTGGTGCTGGCTTGATTCTCAACAGTTTTCCTGTCCAACTTGACGTTAGCCAATCATCGAAACAGTGTTTATAAGCGTGGGTAGTGGGTTAAACCTATTGTCAGGCATGAATATCGCGCCCAAACTCGACCTTATTAATTAACAGCCCAATAACAATATCGTGCATTTTCTCCAGCTTTGAAAAGCAAAGGGTACGGCATGCCAATCGTTTGGTCCAGGTTCTATTG
>PMDM01000359.1 GCA_003155565.1 Methylococcaceae bacterium
ATGGACAACCACTACGTGCCCAACCTGACCATCGGGCCGTTGGTTTGCGAAGCCTTACGTAAGCATGGTGTCACTGCTCCAATTGATGTGCATTTAATGGTCGAACCAGTAGACCGCATCGTGCCTGATTTCGCCAAAGCGGGCGCGTCTTTCATTACCTTCCATCCAGAAGGATCTGTGCATATCGACCGCACTTTGCAATTGATTAAAGATTGCGGTTGCAAAGCAGGTTTGGTTTTCAACCCTGGCACACCTTTAAACCACTTGGATTATGTGATGGATAAGCTGGACATGATCTTATTGATGTCGGTTAACCCAGGTTTTGGCGGACAATCATTCCTGCCATCAGCATTAGGTAAATTGCGCGAAGTCCGCAAACGCATCGACGACAGTGGTTTCAACATCCGCCTAGAAATCGACGGCGGCGTTAATGGTGCTAATATCGGTGCGATTAAAGCAGCGGGTGCAGATACGTTTGTTGCGGGTTCTGCTATTTTCGGCAAGCCTGATTACAAGAAGATTATCGACGAAATGCGGGCGGAAATGGCAAAGGCTGGTTAATTATTGAGGAATGTCATTGATTTTTTATTAGCTACTATGAACGAAATGGCGGACGAATTACGAACGTCCGTCTCGTTCTATATCTCATTAGGATGAGTGGATATAAACAACATAGTCGTAGAATTCTCGCGATTAAAAATTCTTGCGTCAATGCTATTTTCTGGGTTTTTGGAAGTTTAACCGGGAGTAAAAATGAGTAATTGGGTTAGAGTGAATATAAATGGTGTTACATACGATGCGTTAACACATGCGTTAATCGCAATAGGTTTTAAACCTACAAGCGGAAGGCCATACCAAGATGAAATAGATAAGGTTTGGAGGCAAGCAAGAAAGGATTTAAAAAAACACAGTGAATGCCATGTAAATAAAAGCAACCAAACTTACACTATAACTTTGGCGCATTAGTTCGTAGGTTGGGTTAGGCACACAAAACAAATCACGTCAAAATGATAGCCGACTTATCCGTGCGCCGTAACCCAACATTGGGCGTTTCCCTGATGCTGATTGTTGGGTTACGCCCCGCCCAATCGCCAGTGAAACCGATAATCCGGTGCACAGCGGGGCTAACCCAACCTACATAACCACCTGAATTAAGGAGGAGTGAATATGAAAACAACTCTCAATTTACCTGATGAGTTAATTAATGAAGCAATGCACACGCTCAATATGAAAACAAAATCGGAAGTGGTTATCTATGCGCTGCAAGATTTGCTTAGAAGAAAAAAAGTTGCGTCCTTAAAAAATTACAAAGGAAGCGTTAACCTGGATATTGATTTGGACACACTCCGAAACCGTAATGCAAATATTGGTTGATACATCAATTTGGGTTGATTATTTTAAAGGCGGGGAAAAATCTTTAAATCTGGATGATCTGCTTTTGGATGACCGTGTTGTCATAAACGATATTATCCTTGCCGGACTCATCCCTTTATTGCTCCTAAAAAAACAAGCCAAGATTATCGATTTGCTTAAAAATATCGTACTGTTTCCGCTTGTTATAGACTGGGATCAAATCATTCAATGGCAAACGATGTGTTTGAGTTCAGGAATAAACGCCATAGGTATACCGGATTTACTTATAACTCAAAATGCAATTCAGAATAACCTTTCGGTTTATTCGTTGGATAAACACTTTCGGTCGTTATCAAAAATAAACCGTTTACAAATATTTGAATAACCCATGACCCCAGAACAATTCAATTACTACGTCAGGCAGGGTTACAATCGTATCCCTGTCTGCCGGGAAGTGTTGGCTGATTTAGATACGCCCCTGAGCGCGTACCTAAAGCTCGCCGATGGCCCGTATTCCTATCTGTTTGAATCAGTTCACGGCGGTGAACAATGGGGTCGTTATTCGATTATTGGTTTGCCCTGTAAGACTTTGGTTAAAGTATACGGTAACGAAATCCGACTGGAAAAAGACGGCGAGGTGCTTGAAAGCGTAACCCATGATAATCCTTTAATCTGGATTGAAGCCTTCAAAGATCGCTATAAAGTGCCCGATATTGAAGAATTGCCACGCTTTAGTGGTGGTTTGGTCGGCTATTTCGGCTATGAAACCGTTGCTTATATCGAGCCGCGTTTACGTGCAGATAAGCCTGATCCTTTAGGTTGTCCGGATATTTTGTTGATGGTGTCGGAAGAAATTCTGGTTTTCGATAACCTGTCCGGCAAAATGCTGTTGCTTACGCACGCTAATCCCGAAGACGATGAAGCATATAATCTGGCTGTCGGTCGATTGAATGATTTGGCAAGAAGGCTGCGTGAACTAAAAGCCGAACCAGCCAAGCACACCAATCCCGTGCACGTACGGGAATCGGATTTTGTCTCCGATTTTACCGAGGAAGGTTTTAAAAATGCCGTCCTCAAGGCCAAAGAATACATCACTGACGGCGACATAATGCAGGTGGTGTTGTCGCAACGCATGTCCATCCCTTATGGTGCGCCGCCGCTGGATTTATACCGTGCCTTACGTTGCTTGAATCCCTCGCCGTATATGTTCTATTTAAACCTGGAAGACTTCCATATCGTTGGTTCGTCACCGGAGATACTGGTCAGGTTAGAAGATGAACTTATTACCGTGCGTCCCATCGCAGGCACACGCAAACGCGGCACTACGCCCGAACACGACCTGGAACTGGAGCGTGAACTGCTGGCCGATCCCAAAGAACTCGCCGAGCATCTCATGCTGATCGACTTAGGCCGTAACGATACCGGGCGTGTGGCTGAAATAGGCACCGTGGAGTTGACCGATAAAATGATCGTCGAACGCTATTCTCATGTCATGCACATCGTTTCCAACGTCACGGGACAATTACAGTCAGGTAAAAATGCGTTCGATGTCCTGGCGGCGACGTTTCCGGCAGGAACTGTCAGCGGCGCACCGAAAATACGTGCAATGGAAATTATCAATGAACTCGAACCCGTCAAACGCGGCATTTATTCAGGTGCTGTGGGTTATATTGCCTGGTCGGGAAATCTGGATACCGCCATTGCCATCCGAACTGCCGTCATCAAGGACAACATGCTACATATTCAAGCGGGAGCGGGCATTGTGTACGATTCAATCCCCCAAAACGAATGGGATGAAACCATGAACAAAGGCCGCGCCGTATTCCGCGCCGTCAGCATGGCGGAAGCAGGGCTTGATAGTGAGCAACAGGGAGGTGAAGCATGAGTGCAGTCAACGTAGTGATGATCGATAACTACGACTCATTTACCTACAATCTCGTGCAATATTTTGGCGAGTTGGGTGCGGATGTTACGGTGGTACGTAACGACCAAGTCACAGTAGACGACATAGCAGCGTTAGCACCCGATAAGATCGTCATTTCACCCGGCCCTTGCACACCCAAAGAAGCTGGAATTTCCGTTGATGCCATCGAAAAATTTGCCGGACGTATTCCTATTCTAGGCGTTTGTTTGGGGCATCAAAGCATCGGCTATGCTTTCGGCGGTAACATCATCCACGCCAAAAGTATCATGCACGGCAAAACCTCACAGGTTTATCACCGGAATGAGGGGGTATTCAAAAGCCTAAGCAATCCCTTTACGGCAACGCGATACCATTCCCTGGTCATTGAACAGGCAACCTTACCAGATTGCTTGGAAATCACCGCCTGGACACAAGACGAAGAAGGCAACATCGACGAGATCATGGGCGTTCGCCATAAAACCCTGGATATTGAAGGCGTACAGTTTCACCCCGAATCGATCTTGACCGAACATGGACATGATTTGCTTAGGAACTTTTTGGAGCGATGAGTCCAACGGCCTTTGTTGAAATAACCCATATCTCAACTTATGAAGTTTGGTTGTTGGCACATCAAGAAGAATTTTAGAGGATAAATCATGGCAATTGGCAGAACACCCGCAACGGGGCAAGTTGTTAATGTACAGGGTTCTCTTGGGGTAAACCCATCTGGGCATCTATCTGGAATTTTGTACGTCAATAAAACTCCAAGTGATGGTTGGCTAAAGACCCATGATCCTAGCACACTAAAATACGAGTATTTGTGTAAATACACAAAGGTAAAGGTGCTTGAGTCAAAAAAGGGGCGGACTTATTTCAGGGTTTTAGACGGTGCAAACGCAGGGAAAACGCTTACCTTGGCGGATGACAATGCGAAAGAGTATTTGGGCAAAACCCCGTCTATATCATCTAGGCTTGAGATTGTTGTAACTTATGGGAAATATGAAGCGCAATGGTATTCCAAGGCAAGAGAAGTGGGGCTTGATCAACAGTGGGCGGTTCTTACCGCTGGAGGTCTTCAAGTAAACGTCACCATGAATACGGTATGGGACAAAAACTATGCTCCACTACCTGCTGGCGAATACACCATACTTCTGCCCGACAATCCTCACGACAAAAATATGACACGGTATTATCGGAACACAGAACCCAGCTTAAAATATGATCAAGTCTGGTTTCCTATTAAATATCAAGATAATAGTCGATATATTCATGTAGGAAATGTTTCCGAAGGCTGTGTGACGGTGGTGGATTTGGCGAAATGGGCAGATATTCACGAAGCATTGATTAGGCACCGTTCACCTGATGGGTATGGCGTTGGTAAATTAATCGTCAAAGGTAAACCAGAAAGGGGAAAATAATGAACCATTCCAAAATGTTACACCCCTGCTTTTTAATGTTTGTGAGCTGTGTGGCACTGAGCTTACCCTGTTTTGGCTCAGAAACTCCTAGCTCACCCAACACGATCAGAATTCTTAATGTCATGGACGAATGGCGTAGTAAAAAAAATTCAGAAGATAAGGACGCGGCCAATAGTCTAAACAAAGACGGGGATAAGTTATACAAACAAAAAAAATATTCTAAAGCGTATAAATATTATTACAATTCCTACCCAAATTTTCCAAATGCTTATGCTTACATTATGTCTGGAGATGTCTACTGGAGGATGGTTGCAATATCTAATATTAATGCCGTTCCAGACGAGCATCATTGCCGTCTTAATAATAAGTATTTTCCACATGATCTTGATCAGGATATTTCTCAAACTTATGAAGTTGGGATAGCGCTTGCTGTCAAGGACAAGGAAACACGCCTGATAAAATCAGCTTTATATAAACGGGCGGTTGAAGCTGACAAATGTTTACGAAAATTATATGATTTTTACAAAACCCAAACGGCTGAAGCTTGTGTCGATTTAAACAGAATTCAAGCCTGCCTGGGAGAGCCTTTATTAAAATAACCCATAACTAATGAGAGTAAATTTGTAAGGCAATGGGATGGACACCT